>CAZGZM010000012.1:0-20127 GCA_964529955.1 uncultured Thermotogaceae bacterium | reverse complement strand
TAAGAACAGAAGTTGATGTAGAAATAGATGAAAAAGCATATGAAATAATAGATATTCCTGAAGAAGTTATAATTGAAGATTTAATAAATGCTGTAAACATGTCAGAAAATGTTTTTGAATATGCTATATTAAAAAATAAAATATTAGTCTATGGAAACAAAAATGAAGTTATAGAGGTAAAGAAATTAATAGAAGAGTTTATTCCTATAACTCCTGAAAAAGAAAAATCAGAAGTTGTATTTGTTCAATATATAAACGGAATAAATAGTGAATTAGTTAAATCTTATTTGGAAGCTAATGATCTTATTAATATTGATGTATTTGGAATACAAAATGGTTATTTAATAATTGGAAATGAAAAAGAAGTAAGAGAAGCCCAAAATATTATTAATTTCATAAAAACAAAAGTAGGAAAGGAATATATTGTAATAGATATTCCAAAGGATTTAAATGATGAAACACTTAATGAAATAATTATAAATGAAGATTTGAATGTCAATCTTATAATTTCAACGAATGATAAAGCATTAGTAAATGGAGATAAAAAGGATATTGAAAAATTAGATGAAATTTTAAAAATGATTCCTGAATCTGAAGTAATTAAGTTTGTATACAAATTAGTAGATATTAAAGAAGAGATAAACATAGAAGAAATAAATAATTTATTAAAATCTTTGAATTTCAACGCAGAATTATCAAAGGTAGGTAATAGTGAAATAATTATTGGAGACGCAACAAATACAATTGAATCTTTCAAAGTATTAGAAGACTTAGAATTTATAGCTGAACCTCCTCAAAAGGAGATTGTAAAATATTTAAAACCCAAATATATAAATGTGAATGATTTACTTAGTGTATTAGAATCAACATTTTCAGAGATCAAATATGAAGCGTTTACTGGTTTGAATATGATAATTATTAAATTTTATGATGAAGAGAAATTAAATGAAATAATAAAATTTGCGAATGAATTGGATGAAGAAACGAAACTTGATAATAATCTTATAAATAATGTTGATATTCAAGGAGATTTATTATCTATTAATTTACAGAATCAAAATATTGAAGAATTACTAAAGTACATATCTGAAGAAATGCAAGAATCCTTAGTTTTTTCTAATATAATAGATGAAACAATTACATTGAATGTTAAAGAAATATCTTGGTCTGATCTTCTAGAAATAATTACTTTAACAAAACCAGTCGAATATGAAATTGTTAATGGAACTTACTTTGTAAGAAAGATACAAGAAAACGAATTAGCTGAAGATACATCAGAACAAATATATAGAATCTATCAAAATGCTCAAGATTTTGCTAATTTAGTTCAATTCTATGGCGGAACAGCCCAAGTCGATGAATTAAATGGAATTGTTGTAGTTAAAGGAATTTCAAAAGAAACTGTAGCTAGTATTATGGATGATGTTGGCGAAACTATGAGAAATCCAAAAAAACAAGTTGAAATAGAAACTATGTTTATAGATGTTGATGAAACAACTGATTTAGTAAAAAAACTTGAATTATATTTGAAATCAGATATTCTTTCTTTAAGTCAAACAACTGCTAATTTCAATTTAGGAATTATGGATATTGCGAATCCAACATCAATAATTGAAGACATAATATCAGGAGGAAGTGTAGGAGCAGATATAGAATTCTCAGAATCATTCGATGATGCTCAGATAATTTCATCTCCTTCTTTAGTTGCTATGAGTGGAGAAGAAGGGAATGTACATATCGGAGATACAATTCCTCAATTAGTCCCAACTCAAGATGCAAGTGGAAATTTAGAATTTAGATTAGAATATCTTGAAGCTGGAGTAGACTTAACGGTTACTCCAAGAGTATTGGATGACGGAAAAATAATGATGAAGATTTATATCGAAGTAAGTGAACCTGAAGAGTATAATTTTTTCTATAATGGTCAAGAATTCCAGTACTATGGTAAAAAAGAGAAAACCTTTGAAAGCAATGTTGTAGTTTCGGACGGTAATACTCTTGTAATAGGGGGATTAAAGAGACAGGATACTAAAAAAACGACTAAAAAAACACCTGGGTTGAGTGATTTACCATTTATAGGAGCTCTCTTTAAGCCTAATGATACAATAACCGATAGTAATAGAACATTGACTATATTCTTGACAGCAAGGATTGTTGAACCGTGATAAGAGAACCAAATTTTGCAGGAAAATTTTATCCTGACAACAAAGAAGATTTAATAAATCAAATTGAAGCTTCTATTGTTTCAAAATTTGGTCCTGGTAAGGTTTCTTCAGTAAATGATTATTTAAAACAAAATATAGGAATTATTGTACCCCACGCTGGTTATCAATTTAGTAGTTCGCCACAAGCGTGGGGCTACTCTTATATTTCTAAAATCGGAAAACCAAAGATTGTTGTTTTGATTGGTCCAAATCATAGTGGTTTAGGAGATGATGTATCTATATATAATGAAGGTAAATGGAGAACACCTTTAGGAGAAGTAAAAGTAAATGAATCTTACGCTAATAAAATTATAAAAGAATCTAATGGTCTAATAAAATCAAATTTTTTAGCACATGAGTATGAGCATTCTCTTGAAGTTCAAATACCTTTTTTGCAATATTTCTTTGAAAATGATTTTGAAATTATTCCTATTACAATCCTAAATCAGAAAAAAGAAAATATTAAAAAAATTTCAGATATATTAAAAACTATACTTACTAATAATGGCTTTTTATTTGTTTTTTCGAGTGATTTGAATCATTATGACTCAAAAAAAAGAACATATTTTAAAGATGAATTATTTATTAATGAATTAACAAACAAAGGAGATATTTATAATATATGTAAAAAAAATGATATTTCTGTTTGTGGTTTAGGACCAATAGAAATTGGATGTTTGCTCTTTAATCAAATAAAAATCTTAAAACATATTACAAGTGGAGATATTATAAATTACGATGAAAAAACAGTAGGTTATTTATCTGCATTATTCACTGATTATAAATAATTTTAATGAATAATAAAACTAGTAGTTTGCCATATTTTGCTGGAATTTTCTCAGCTGTGATTTTTGGATTTACATTTTTATTTTCCAAAATAGCCCTAGAGTATATAAATCCTATATATTTTCTATCATTAAGATTTGGCATTGCTTTTTTTTGTATTAATTTGTTGGGTTTTTTTAAAATCATTAAATTAAAACAACCACTTAAAAATTTCTTTAAGATACTTCCAGTTTCTTTATTTGTTCCAGTTCTATCATTTCTTTTTGAAATATATGGAATAAAATTTGCTACTTCTTCTGAAGCTGGAGTTGTTATCGCAACTATTCCAATATTTGTTATGATCTTTTCGAAAATAATTCTAAAGGAGAAAATAAAAAAAATTAAAGCGTTTTTTTTATTTATTTCATTATGTGGAGTCCTGCTTATAGTCATTTCTGAAGGAATCGAATTTAATGGAAGGACATTGGGAATATTATTACTGATTGGAGCTACTATTTCTTCAGCTCTATATAATATTTTTTCAAAAAAATTATCTGTTAAATTTTCACCCTGGGAAATAACATACAATATGATGTTTTGCGGATTCCTGTTTTTCACAATGCTTTCGGTATTTTTAAGTATTATTGAGAGAGAATTATTTTTCTTGTATTTTTTTAATAAAACGGTTTTAATATCTTCTATGTATTTGGGTGTTTTTGCATCACTTATAGCATTTTTCTTAGTTAATTATACGTTAAATAAAATATCAGCAACCAATACAGCAGTTTTTGCATATTTAGCGACAATAATATCAGTATTTGCAGGTATCTTTATTTTAAATGAAAATTTAAATGTATTTATTATAATAGGTAGTGTGTTAATAATTGTTGGGATTTGGGGAATTAATTATTTTGAAAGGAAAATGAAAAGAGGTGAATAAATGAAAAGAGTTTTAATAATTTTAATAATTACTTTTTCATTTTTTTGTTTTGCATATGAATTTAATCTTGAAGAATTTAATCACGATATACATTCAAGAGATTACTTTAATCCGGTAAAGAATAATGAAATTTATTTATCTGTTTCTGTTCCAAGAAACAGTGTAAAAGAAGTTTATATATATCTGAATGGTGAAAAATATGAAATGAATTTTTTAAGAAATTCGGGAAAAGAGAGTTTCTTTAGAATAAAATTATATCCGGAAAATTATTCAAAGTATTTTTTTGAAACAATTATTGAAAATCAAGAATATTTTTTGGGAAAAAATAAAGGAATAACTAAAAAAGAAATAAATGAATTCATTATTGATTATCAAAATTTGCCAGTTCAACATTTTGATTTACCCGAATGGACTAAGGGTATAGTTTATTATCAGATTTTTGTTGAAAGATTTAATAACGGTGACAAAACAAATGATCCGGAAAATGTACAAGATTGGAAATATAAAGAAACTTCAAATTTAGGATCTAAAGGATTCTTTGGAGGTGATTTGAAGGGAGTTATTGATAAAATAGACTATTTAAAAGATTTAGGAATAAATGCAATTTATTTCAATCCAATTTTCGAAAGTGTAACGAGCCATAAATATGATACTAAAGATTATTTGAAAATAGATGGTAATTTTGGTGATATGTATTTGTTTGAAAAACTAATGACTATTTCAAAAGATAATAATATCAAGATAATCTTGGATGGTGTCTTTAATCATTCTGGAGATGAATTCTGGGCATTTGAAGATATAAAAAAATATAATGAAGATTCGGAATACATAGATTGGTTTTTTGTTAAGAATTTCCCTGTAGAAGATAGAGAAGGGAAAGCTGTAAATTATATAGGGTGGAATGGGTTTTCTCATATGCCAAAATTTAATCTAGAAAATGATTCTGTAAAAGAATATATTAAGAGCATTATAAATTTTTATGATAATATGGGGATAAATGGATGGAGATTGGATGTTGCTAATGAAGTTTTCAGAGAATTCTGGATTGAATGTTTTAGACCTGAGGTTAAAACTCTAAATGAAGAAAGTCTAATAGTTGGAGAGATATGGGGAGATGCCAAAACATATTTGATGGGGGAAATGTTTGATTCTGTAATGAATTATCCATTTAGAGAGGCTTTATTAAATTATTTGACTAAACCTGTCCATTCTGCTAAAATTTTTGCTAATCTTACAGAATTATTTTTGAATTCTTATCCTCCACAAGTATTAGATTCATTATGGAACATAGTAGATAGCCATGACACTGCTAGAATACTCTCTTCTGTTTATGGTGATTTAAACTTGATGAAATTAGCTGTGGTTATTCAAATGACATTTAAAGGAAGCCCAGTTATATATTATGGAACAGAAATTGGATTGGATGGATTAAAGGATCCTTTTTGTAGAAAACCTATGATTTGGGATGAAGATGAACAGAATTTAGATTTATATAATTTTTATAAAGCTTTGATTTCATTAAGAGAAGAATATGAACCGATAAAATATGGAGATATTAAATTTCTTAATAAAGAAGGTAAAATTCTCGTTTATTCAAGATTTATAGATGATCAAGAAATAGTTATAGCTATTAATCCCAGTGATAATAATGAAAGAGTCAACTTGGATATCGAAGGAAAATACGAAGAGTATTTTTCAAAGGAAAAATACTCTCTTCAGGAAGATTCCTTTTTAGATATTTATTCAAAGGATTTTTTGATATTGATTAAGAAAGATCTTGAATAGCTTTCAAAAAGTTATTTGCGAAAATTTCTAAATTTTTTCTAGGGCATGCAATATTTATTCTTTGAAATCCACTGCCTTCTTCTCCGAAGATATGACCTGGATTCAATCCAACTTTTACTTTTTCGATGAAGAAGTTATCAAGTTCATCGTTTGACATATTTAATTTTTTGCAATTTATCCACATTAAATAGGTTCCCTCAAGTGGGTAAGTTTCTATTTGAGGTATTTTTTTTGAAAAGAATTCTTTAAGAAAAAAATAATTCTCATATATATATTCAAGAACTTCGTTTAACCAATCCTCTCCATAATTATATGCGGTTTGAGTTGCAAAAATACCGTAAATATTATTTCCGCTTATTGACCAGGAATTAATTGTTTTATTTAATTTTTCAATGTATTCTTCATTTTCCAAAATTGTATATGATGTTTCAAGTCCAGGAATATTAAATGTTTTACTTGGTGCCATAAATGTTATTGTTTTTTTAGCAATCTCTTTTGAGGTATTTGCGATAGGAATATGTTTGTTTGGTTTAAAAACTAAATCAGCATGAATTTCATCTGATAATAAAATAAGATTATTTTTTAATACGAAATCTGCTAATTTGTCCAATTCATTTTTATTCCAAACTCTTCCAACGGGATTGTGAGGATTGCATAAGATAAGAACTTTAGTTTTTTCATCAATAATTTTATTTAAATTATCAAAGTCAATTTTATACTCACCATTTTTAATAATTAATGGATTTCTTTCTAATTCTCTTTTATTATTTTTTATGATATGGAAAAAGGGGTAATAAACCGGAGTTTGAATTATTACTTTATCTCCTTCATTTGTTAAAGAATTTATTGCAACAGAAAGACCATTTACTACTCCATGAGTTGTAAAAATGTTTTCTTTTTCAATTTTCCAATTATGTTTTCTATAAATCCAATTAATAATTGAGTTATAAAATTTTACACTTTTAAATGTATAACCAAAAAAACCCTTTAATGATATTTCCTCCATTTTTTGTAACACTTTTTCAGGAGATTTAAAATCCATATCAGCTACCCACAAGGGAAGAATATCATCATTACCAAATCTTTCTTCAAGAAAATCCCATTTGTAACTGTTTGTATTTTTTCTGTTAAATATGCTATCAAATTTACTCATTTTTTCCTCCATTTATTTTTAATTCTTTTGAGTAGATTATCACTAATAGACTAGAAAGAGTTATTAAACTCCCAGATAATATAAACATTAAAGTGTAAGAATATTGAATAATAATACCTGTAAAAATTGGACCAATAATTACTCCTAGAGATCTAAATGATCTTAGTAATCCCATCATTTCGGCTCTACGAGTTTTATCTGTATTTCTTGAAATGTATGTTACTGTTCCATTAATATATATTCCGTATGCGAGTCCTAGAACAGAATAAGCCAAAATAATTAAAAAATAATTATTAGCAAAGGCAAAGATAAAAAGAGAAATGCCTGACTGAATTACACCCCAAATATTACAGTTCTTGTCTCCAATTTTTTTTATTAAAATAATTGAAAACATTTGTGAAATCACTTGAGCAATAGGATTTATTGCAGTTATTCCTACAGCTAAAGAAGTCGACATTCCAATATTTTCATTCATAAATATAGTTAATGAAGCCAATGATCCAGTTATTCCCATTTGTCTAATAAAGGCTGAAACATATATAGCCCACATTCCATTATCTTTGAATGGTTTAGGATTTTCTATTATTGGAAATAAATTCTTTATCCAGTTTTTGTTTTTTTCCTTTATTTTTTTTCTTTCATTTTCTTTAATAAAAAATACTGGAATTACTGAAAGAATTGAAATAGCAAATAGGCATATAAAAGAGGATTTGATTGATAAAATGATTAATAAGACAGAAAGTAGTAATTTTGATGTAAGCATACCAATTGAAGAGGATATATTGACTAAAGACATTTCCTTGGATACTGTATTAATATTCTTATCATTCCTTTCAGAAGCCATAGCTAAAGTTATAGGTTGAAAGCCTGACTGGAAGAATGAAGTAGCTCCTCTTAAAATAATCAGAAGTATCGGGATTGATACTATAGAAAAGAAAGGATAAAAAAAAGATGGAATTATTATTAAAGGGATAAGCAAAAATTTTCTTTTACTCTGATTATCCGAAATCGCTCCCCAAATTGGAGTAGCAATTGTTTGAGTTAGTCCGTTAATTGTTGAAAGCATATTTACCATAAAAAGACTTCCACCAATTTCTCTCATTCGTAGTTGTAAAATATTCAATAATGCAAAAAAACTTATTCCTCTAATAAGAATTGTTAATAGAAGAGGTAGACGATCTTTATTTTCATATTTCATCTAAACTTCCTCGGAATTAAATGATCCTTTATAGCTAATGGAAATTATTCCAGC
Organism: uncultured Thermotogaceae bacterium; assembly: GCA_964529955.1. Lineage (GTDB taxonomy): Bacteria > Thermotogota > Thermotogae > Petrotogales > Kosmotogaceae > JASGMR01. The sequence goes on along the minus strand of CAZGZM010000012.1, from coordinate 12,028 downwards.
TGAAACAAATAATAATCCTAATAAAATTGATAAAGAAAAATTTTCCTCTGGAAATATAATAGCTGTTAAGACAGAACCAAATATGGGAATCATAAATTTAAATATGGAAATCATACCTGCTCGGTTATATTTTAGTAGAGTGAACCAAATTGAAAATGCAATTGATGAAATCATTGATGTGTAGAATAATAAAACGGATGATTGAAAATCAAAATTTAAGCTTGTAGTTCCAGCAGTAGATATACCATAAATTATCATTGCTATTGACCCAAAAAAAAGTTGATATGAAGTAATTACTAAAGGATTTATTTTTTTTGAAAAAATCTTAACAATAATAGTACTTATTGCATTTAATAGAGCAGAAAAAATCATAAATCCTTCTCCAGTTAATGAAAATGTAAATGAAAAACCTTTATTCCAATTTACAATAATAATACCAATAAATCCAAAGGTTAAACCGATTATTTTCTTTTTATCAATTGAATCATTTTTAAAAATGAAATGAGCAAAAATTACTACAAAAAAATTACCTGCTACAGCTAATATGGGAGCTTTCATTCCATCAACATTAGCATAACCATTGTAGAAGAAAAAATACATTAAGGAAGTATGTAAAATTCCTAATAATGATAATTTTATAAATTCTTTTTTACTGATTTTAAGAGAAATATTAAAAATGAACTTCGCTAGAAAAAAAACTATAATAGAAGCAATAAAAAATCTGTAACCTGCTAACAATACTTTGGAATTGAAATCTGAACTAGGAAGAGACATAGATTGAAAAATACTTTTTAACGACGGAAAAGCGCTTCCCCATAAAAAACAACTAATAGTTGCAAAAAGTATTATAAATTTTCTTTCTTTGAATAAATTTTTCATGTAAACCTCATTTCATTAACTTAACGAACTATTTATTTATTTTACACTCAACTTTAAATGAATTTGTTTAATTTTTCTTTCATTTATATGTATATGTACAGAAAAAAGATGCTTTTTTAAATATTAATGATACAATTATTTATTATGGAGGATGTTTAGAAAAAATGTCAAATGATTATTTACATATGAAGATTAGTGATCTTAGAAGGATAAAAGAGAAGAGAAAGGTCTTTTCATACTTTCTTAAGAGAGTTAGCAAGTATAATAAAAAATACAATGCATTCATAGAAATATTAAAAGAAAAGGAAGCCATTCCATATGGATTAAAGGATAATATTCTCTGTTTGGGATCAAAAACAACATGTGGAAGTAAATTGTTAAAAAATTATAATTCTACTTATAATTCCACTGTTGTGGAAAATCTCAAAAAATTCGGTTTTGAACCAATTGGAAAAACCAATTTAGATGAATTTGCAATGGGAACTTCTACTGAAAACTCTAGTTTTTTCTCAACGAAGAATCCTTGGGATATTAATAGAATTCCTGGTGGAAGTAGTGGTGGAAGTTCTGCTGCTGTTGCTTCTGGAATAGTTCCATTTGCGCTAGGTTCAGATACGGGAGGATCAGTACGATTACCTGCTTCCATGTGTGGTGTAGTTGGATATAAACCTTCTTACGGTTTGATTTCAAGATATGGACTTGTAGCTTTAGCTTCTTCTCTGGATCAAATAGGAATTTTTACAAGGTGTGTTGAAGATGTATATTCTGTTTTAAAAATGATTATTTCTAATGATCCAAAGGATTCTACAAATGATTTTTTTTCAATTAATAATTTAAAAAAAGTTAATTTGAAAAAATTAAAAGCTGTAGTTCCAGAGGAAATGATAAATTACTCGGGCTTAGATGAAAAAGTAAAAAACAATTTTTTTCTTTTTATTAATGATTTGAAAAAAAAAGGAATTAAAATAAATTATATAAAAATTCCTTCGCTAAAATATGCCATTGCTACTTATTACTTATTAGCATCAAGTGAAGCGAGCTCAAATCTAGCAAGATATGATGGGATAAGATATGGAGAAAAAAGCAGTGAAAATAATTATAGCGAAATGGTGAATAAATATAGATATGAAGGATTTGGTTTAGAAGTTAAGAGGAGAGTCTTTTTAGGAACTTTTGCTTTAAGTAATACATATTATAATGAATATTATAGAAAAGCATTAAAAGTAAGAAATGTAATTAAAAAAGAGTTAAATAAATTATTTGAAGAATATGATTTCATTATTATTCCAACATCTCCAATTTTTGCCCCAAGAATAAATGAAGTATCAGATCCATTACATTTTTATTTAATGGATTATTATACTGTAGCTGCTAATTTGATAGGTGCACCTGCAATTTCAATTCCTATTATGAGGGCAGAAAATATGCCCGTTGGTTTACAAATAATTTCTAAAAGATTATCTGACAGCAAATTGCTAAATTTTTCCTATACAATACAGGAGTTATCACCGTCCTTTAAAAGTGGTTTTTTTGAATTGCCTACTGAGTGTGAAACAAATGTATAAAACTATAATTGGTCTTGAAATACATGCTCAGGTAATGTCAAAAACTAAAGCATTTTGTTCCTGTGAAGCTAATGTTTTTAAAAAGAAACCAAATTCGATTATTTGCCCTGTTTGCACTGGGCAACCAGGGGCTTTGCCAGTATTGAATAAAGAAGTTGTAAAATTAGCTTTGAAAGCTTCTATAGTTTTAAACTGTAGAATTAATAAAAAGTCTACCTTTGATAGAAAGAATTATTTTTATCCTGATTTACCTAAGGGTTATCAAATTACCCAATTTTATAAACCAATTGGAGAAAATGGATATCTGATAATAGAAGATTCGGGAGGGAAAGAAAAAAGAATAAGAATTAAGAGATTACATATTGAGGAAGATGCGGGGAAACTAATTCATATTGGATCAGAAGATATTTCAAAATCTAAAGACAGTTATCTTGATTTAAATAGATGCGGTGTTCCACTTATAGAAATTGTTACTGAGCCCGAACTCAGTTCACCTAAAGAAGCTAGAATAGCTATGGAAACAATAAGAGATTATCTTAGAGAACTTGGTATTTGTTCCGGTAACATGGAAGAAGGAGCTCTAAGATGTGATGCAAATATATCGGTGCTTGATTTGAAAAGTAATTGCTCATCAAATAGAGTTGAAATAAAAAATGTTAACTCTTTTAAATTTGTTGAAAAATCTTTAATTTATGAAAGAGAAAGAATCATCAAGGAATTACAAAAGGGAAGTGATGTTAATTTTGAGACTAGATCGTGGTTAATGCCAGAAAAAAGAACTGTACCTATGAGATCTAAAGAAAATGAAAATGACTATAGATATTTTCCTGAACCTGATTTACCTGTTTTGATTGTTAGTGATGAAGAAATAATTAAAATTAAAAAAGATTTACCTGAATTGCCTAGAGATAAAAAAATAAGGTTTATTAAAGAATATTGTGTTTCAGAATATGATGCTAAATCACTTTCTTCAAATAAGGAAATTTCTGAGTTTTTTGAAGAAGTTGCTTCTCATACAAAGAAACCAAAGGAATCCGCTAATTGGATTATCAATGAAGTATTAACACGGATTAATGAGGGAAGTTTGAAGCTTAAAAAATCTTTTTTAACTAAAGAATTATTCTATGATTTATTTAAACTGATAGATGATAAAATAATTACGTCAAAAATTGCAAGAGAAGTTTTTAATATTTCATTAAAAGAGAAAAAAAATCCAAATATTGTAGTTGAAGAAAGAGATTTAAAACAAATTGATGATACAGAATTAATTTACAGAATAATAAATAAAGCGATGAAAAAAAACAAAAAGGCTGTTATTCAATATAAAAAAGGGAAAAAGAATGTGATAGGATATTTTATAGGAGAAGTTATGAAAGAAACTGATGGTAAAGCTAATCCAAAAAGAGTTGATAAAATAGCTAGGGAGATGTTGAATAAATGAATAAATTAATAATAATAATTTTCATTAGTATGTCTGTTATAGTATGTGGTGTTTCAGGAAATATTAGTATGAATTATTTCGAAACGGATTTGTATTTTCCTGTTTTTGAAAATATTTATTTTTTAGCGAGTATATCAGATAAGTCAATTGGTGGTGGAGCTGCAATAAATTTTAACTGGGAGAAATATTCTACTGGTTTCTTGAAAATTAAAGAAAGTGATGGTTCATTTGGATTTGGTGTAAAATATTTAGAAGATATTACTATATTTGGTGATTTTGAATTTAACAATAGTAAAATTCCATTTTTTTCTCATTCTTACTTTGACGGAAGTATTAAATTGAATAAAGATTTCAGTTTATATACGAGAAATTGGATAAGATTACCTATAATTGTTTTAAACATTGGAGGTCAATTAGTAACATATAATAAAAATGATTATAGTTTTAATGATTTAAGCTTATATGTTTTTAATCCAGAATGGGAAAGGAGCATTAGAGTTAAATATATTGATAAATCTGCAATTTTAGGGCTTGACTTACAGACAAATGATACTTTAGGCGAATTTGGATATGGTGGTGGTGTTTGTTATAATTTTGAGAACAAAAAAATTGGTTTTTCTTTTTTTGCTAGTGTTAAAGCTGACATGAAAATCTCTAAATTTACAATGAATCCTACAATTGTTTTTACAAGTGATAATATTTTACTTCAGTTGCTAATAACTAGATTAGGTGTAAAAGAAACATTTTCAATGGGAATAACTGTTGATGATTTTAAAATCAAAGGATTTTTCTTAAGATTTGAACTCTAATTATAAGGGACTTTATATTCATTTTCCTCTTTGTAAAAGAAAGTGTTTTTATTGTGATTTTTATACTGAAGAGTATACTCAAGAAAAAGAACTTGAATTTTATAAATATCTTACAAAAGAGTTTTCATTAAGAAAATACGATAAGTATATTTATGATACAGTTTATTTTGGTGGAGGTTCTCCTTCGATAATTCATACAGAAATTTTAGAGAAAATGATTAATTTTTTTAAAAAATTTTTTTTAGAATCCACTGAAATTACTATTGAGGTTAATCCAGAAGATATCAATTTAGAAAAAATATTAGTATTGAAAAAATTGGGATTTAATAGAATTAGTATAGGAATTCAAAGTACTAACAAAGAAGTTTTAGAAAAAGTTGGGAGAAGACAGAACAATTTAACTGAAAAATTATGTTTAGTTTTTAATTATTTTAAAAATATAAATTTTGATTTCATTCTAGGATTACCTGGAGAAAATAAAGTTAATATAGACAATAATTTAGAAATTATTGAAGAATTTAACCCTAAACACATTTCATATTATATATACGATAATGATCATGATTCAATTTTGAATAAACTCATTAAAGAAAAGAAAGTAAAACTTGTTTCTGAGGAAATTGTTGCTCAATATCATGATTTTATTCTGAAAAGATTAGATAAACTTGGATTTGAAAGATATGAGATATCCTCATGGAGTAAAAAAGGTTATGAATGTAAACATAATATAAAATATTGGAATAATTATGACTACCTAGGATTAGGTGTTTCGGCTGGTGGCCATAATGAAAATGTTAGATATATTAATTACAAAAATTTCGAAAAATATAAAAATATGATAAATAAAAAAAAGGAACCGGTGGAAGAGATAAAAATTAATACTCAAATAGACGAATTTTTTGAAACTCTTTTTATGGGGCTTAGATTGTCTAGGGGAGTTAATTTGGAGAATATTGATTTTAATGGAGAATTAATTCAATTAGTTGTTGAAATGATACATAGAAGTATGTTTGAATATATAATAGAGGAAGATAATTTTTTAAGACTAAATAATAAAGGATTTGATCAGTCAAATTTGGTTTTCTTAAAGCTTATGGATATCTTTGAAAGGGTTATAGAAACAGAAGGTGAATATTTTGAAAAAAGAAAAACTTGAAGAATATATTACTAATTTAAAAAAAGAAAATTATGAACAGAAAAAAGTGGAAGATTGGGATGATTATTTCATGGAATTACTTCAAGTAATAAAAAAAAGATCAAGTTGTATTCATCGAAAAGTTGGAGCGATTATTGTGAAAAACAATCGAATCCTTGCTACTGGATATAATCAACCCCCTTCTGGATTCCCTCATTGTGATACCATTCCATGCATAAGAGATGAATTGAATATTTTATCTGGAGAGAATCAAGAAATTTGTTTTGCTGCTCATGCTGAACAAAATGCTATAACTCAAGCTGCTAGATTTGGCATATCTACTGCAGGAGCTAAAATATATATAACTCATAAGCCATGTTCTGTTTGTGCTAGATTAATTATAAATTCTGGAATAGAAGAAGTTATTTATAAAATAGATTATCCAGATTTACTTACTGATTATCTTTTTTTCACATCAAAAATAAAATATCGTATTTATACAAAATCAGGGGGTTAGGAAATTGGAACAAAGATTAATGAAATATTTAAGAACTGATAGAATGCCTCATGTATGGTGTCCGGGGTGTGGTAATGGAGTAATAATGAAATCTTTTGTTGATGCTGTTGACAAAGGAAAGTTTGTGCCTGAAAAAATGGCAGTTATTTCTGGAATTGGTTGTTCTTCAAGAGTAACGGGATATTTGAAATTTAATACTATGCATACTTTGCATGGAAGAGCAATTCCCTTTGCCACAGGTGTAAAACTTTCACGACCGGAGTTCAATGTTGTGGTAATGGGCGGAGACGGTGATCTTTCTGCAATTGGTGGAAATCATTTTATTCACGCATGTAGAAGAAATCTAGATATAACAGTAATTATTTTTAATAATAATATTTATGGAATGACTGGTGGTCAATATTCCCCAACAACACCAATGGAGAAATATGCTTCAACGGCTCCATATGGAAATGTTGAGAATCCATTTGATTTAATGAGATTGTCTGTTAATTCAGGAGCTACTTTTGCTGCAAGGACAACGATATTCAATTATAATCAAGCAGTTAATTTGATTCAAAAGGGTTTAAGTCATAAAGGAATGGCTGTTATAGAAATGGTAACAAATTGTCATACGTATTACGGAAGATATAATGGAAATCCAAAACCTACAATGTTTTTGGAATACTTCAAAAAGAATACAGTTTCTTTAAAAAAATCTGCAGAAATGAATTCAGAAGAATTGAAAGGAAAAATTATAACTGGTATTTTTATTGATGAAGAAAGAGAAACATATACTCAAAGGTATCATAATTTAATAAAAAAATTATCAGATAAATAAGGGGATGAATTATGAAACTTGCTTCGAAAGTAAATTCTGTAAGAATATCTGGAATTGGTGGTCAGGGAAATGTAATGATGGGGATAGTTTTAGCTAATGCTCTTGTCGAAGAGGGTTATTATGTTGTCCAAACTCAATCTTATGGTGCTCAGGTTAGAGGGGGATTATCTTTCAGTGATGTAATTTTTTCAAGAGAAGAGATCGATTATCCGAAATCAGAAAATTTTGATATTATCTACGCTATGCACCAGATTGCCGTAAGCTCCCATTATGATTTAATTAAAAAAAATGGTATTTTAATAATAGATAAGTCATATGTAAAAAAGGTTCCAAAGGAAGTTACTCGTGCAACAAGAAAAATAATTAGTGAAGAAATTACAAACATTACTAAAGAAAAATTGTTTTCAGCTTTGCCAGCAAACATGGTAGGACTGGGGATTATTGCAAAAGTATCAAATATTCTTTCTATAGAAAGCGTTAAAAATAGCATGAAAAAATATATGAAAGAAAAATTTCACAGAATTAATGAAGAAGCTATAGAATTAGGATACAAAATGGTGAATAGGAGTTATTATCTAAAAAATGAAGTAAGGGAGTATATTAGCAGAGGATTTGAATGAGGAAATTTTTAAAAAGTCTTTCTAATGCAGTAGAAGGATTAATAAAAACATTTAAAACACAACGGAATTTTGTCATTCACATAATTGTTGCCGTTATTGTAACGATATTTTCATTTTGGTTTAAACTAAATAGTGAGCAAACAATGTGGATTGTTATTTCGGTTATGATTGTTTTAATAACTGAATTATTGAATACATCAATTGAAAGTTTGGTAGATTTAGTAAAACCAGAATTTCATGATAAAGCAAAGATTGCAAAGGATGCATCTGCAGCTATGGTTTTAGTAGCGTCCTTTTTAGCTATTTTTATTGGTTGTATAATATTTGGGGAAAAAATATTTGGATTAGAATTACAACAATCTTTGATTTGTGCTATAATAATTGTGGTAATATTTCTTCTCAGTGGTCGATTAAGCGGGGGTGTCAATAAGTGAAAAAAGGAATGATATTTATTCTTTTATTTATGATATTATCAGTAACAATATTTTCTAGTTGTTTTTTAGAATATAGAGTTTTATCTTCGGATACACTTTCACTTATAGCAAGAAAATTTGATGTTTCAATGGAAACTATATTAGATTACAATAATATACAAGATCCTAATATGATTTATGAGGGTCAAGAACTGAAAATTCCGTCTGAAGATGGAGTTTTTTATACTGTTAAAGAAGGTGATACAGTTGGATATATTGCAAATTTATTTTTTACAACTATTTCACTTATTTTAGATGCAAATAATCTTAATTCCCATTCCACGATTTATGTAGGTCAGGAATTGTTTATTCCTGAAGAAATAGTGTATATATTAGAATACTCTTCATGTAATTCAGATTTTAAGTGGCCACTATGCGGAGTAATTTCATCTGAATATGGCTGGAGAAAACATCCTGTAACTGGATCTAAAAATTTTCATAGTGGGTTAGATATTGCAGCCCCAGAAGGAACACCGATTTTTTGTAGTAAGAATGGTATTGTAACGTTTGCTGATGAAAATGGTGGCTATGGTTTGATGGTTGAAGTAAGACATTCAAATGGTTTTTATACAAGATATGGTCACATGAGCCAGATTGATGTTACTGAAGGTCAAATGGTTGAAATAGGAACAATTCTTGGAAGAGTAGGCGAAACCGGAGTAGCAACCGGTCCGCATTTACATTTTGAGATAAGATTTGAAGGAAATACTGCCACTTTGAATCCTTTAGAAAAACTCCCTTCGAGAGCAATTTTAGTTTATTCCGAAAAATATAGTGGTTCTTTAAATGCTGGTGGAGAATAAAATTTAAATCCATTCTATGTTTAATTTAGACATATCCGAATTTAAAAAGACGTGACACCTTACATCAGAATTATCTATATTTCTAGAATAGAATTTGTCGTCTTTAATTAATAAATTATTATAATCGTTCCAATTCATTTCTCCTCTTTGAGAAACAATTAATGCGGTTTCTTTGGGAATTTTTAAATTTAAAGTTGTAACATCACAATTGATATCAATTCTTGAATCAATGATCTTTGATGGAATTATCGTAAGCCTTGTCAAGTTAGTTTTAAATTTAGCACTATCCAGTTTTAAAGAAGAAAAATCAAAAACTCCATCAAGGCCATCAAGATTTGCGTTTACTTTGAGAAGAACATTTTCTGAGATTTCGGTTTCCAATCTTGCTTTTGAAATAACACTTGATACTCCTGATCTTGCTTTTATTTTGGCTTTTAAAAATCCTTTTTTGTCATTCATATCATAATTTAACTGTCCCGAAAAACATGACTTATCAAAACTAAGAGAAGAGATAATACCATCTTTTTCATTTGTTGTTCTCATAAGTATTACCTTGGTTAAGTTTGAATCGATTTCTAAATTACATTCTTCAATTTCTCCTTCTGGTCTCTTGATAAATAAACTTTTTCTACTACTATAATTATTTTCTTTTTTAGAGATACTTCTTTTAATAATTTCAACTATGCCCCAACCAATTAAAAAAGAGCCTATCATCATAAAAAACAATTGCCAAAAATTCCAGGGACCAAATACTTTAAACATATCAAGTATTAGAATTGTCGCAAAAATTAAACTACCAAGATTTTCTCCTCTAAAACTCTTAAATGTTTTTAATCCATTATATAAAAATGCAGCAGCAAAGATCATCTCAAAAATCATACCAAAATCCAAAGAAAAAGCAACAACAGAAGAAATAATAATAATACCAAAAAATATTGCTATAAAAGCTCCAATCTTCATTTAATCACCTCGTTTAAGAAATAGAATCATTTTCATTTTTATCTCCTGTTAAATCTCTATTTTCTACTATATCTCTATTATCTTCTTTTAAATCTTCATTTTCTTCTTTTAAATCAGGTGTATTCTCTTTAATCATTTTTTCAATTTCTTCGCTATTGTAACCGACTAATTCGAGCATTTGTTTAGTATATTCATAATCGATTTTTCCCGAATTAAACAATTGCAAAATTTTAAGTGTTTCTTTATCTAATATCTCATAATCAATTTTATATTTAACTTTATAATTATTTTCATTGAATTCTTTATTTTGAGATTTAAGAATTATATCTCCTGAAACTGATTTCATTTCAATAAATTCTTCAGTTTTTTCCGATGTAAAAAGAATTTTTGAATTTTTGAAATAACTTACTGGAAAATCAGCATTTATATCTCCACTAGTTGATGAGATAGAAATTTTTGCTTTTGGTTTATCTGTATATAGAATTAAAAGATCCCCACTTACTGTTTTCATTTTAATTCTTCTCTTTGCAGGAATTAAGTATTTAACAAAACAATCACCAGAAGTTGATTTAAAATTTCCTGAATTAAAATTTGTATTATCTAATTTAAAATCACCGCTAGTAGAATATAAATCAATATTTTCTATAGATGATTTCGTTATAGATATATCTCCTGATACCGTTTTAAGATCTATTTTTTTTAAAGAGAGATCATTGCAAAGAACATCTCCGGAGACACTAGCCAATTCTATTTCTTTTATTGATTTAGGAACAAATACTTTAAAATTATTACTTGTTTTAATTCCAAAAGAAAAATTGAATATTTTTGATTTCTTGTCATCCAATTCAATTGATATTTTATTTCCAGAAGTTTTATATTGTGGGTTAACAAGTTCTTTATCTGAATCCGAAATAATTTTAATATCTTTTTCTTCTGTTTCTAGTATTTCAATAAAATCTGAAAATAGTTTTAATTTTAAAGATTCCATTCCATTTGCTGGAAAAATAAAATTTTTTATCATATTTCTTCCTCCTATACTAATTCAATTAGAACCCTTTCGGTATCTGTATCTACTTCCACAAAAGGTTCATCGCTATCTTGAAGTTCGTTAAATATTTCTTCTATATCTATATCTAATTTTTCCCCGTTTTTTGTAAATTTAGAATTATTTATGAATTTTGTACCAAACTTCGCCAATTTTATAGGTATTTTAATATTTGCTTCCATTTTTCCCGTTTCTTTGTTTACAACTAGAATTTTTATTTTTTTCTTATTGTTCTTTTTTGGTTCTTCAGATATATTCAAATATTCTTCCATAAGGTCATAAGCTTGTTCTGGAGATGCTTTTTTTTCATATACTAACCGCAGAACTTTCAATACTTCTTCTTTATTCATAAATTATCTCCCCTTCTTTTTGATTTTTCTGAGCATTTCTAATGCATCATCAGGTTTTAATTCGCCTGTTTCTAATTCTTCTAATATCCTTGAAGCTTCTTCTCTATCTTTATCAACTATTTCATATCCCATTGCTCTAACAATGTCTTCCAATTTATTCCTTGCTGTTGGATAAGAAATATTGAGTTCTTTCTGTACCTCTGACAGATTTCCTCTGTTTTTAATATAGATTTTTAAAAATTCTAACTGGTCTGGAGATAATCTAAAAATATCATCCATCTCAAATTTTCCCTGAACGGTAGTATGGCAATTTTCACAGTAATATGTCTGAATTATCATTTTTTTACCACATACCGGACAATTAGATAAAACTTTTTTCATATATAACCTCCTTTTCTAATTTATAAATAAAATATCTTCATAACTATTATAATAATAATATAAAAATATAAAAAAGTCAAGTCTATAATTAATAAAATTTATAATATAGATAAAAATAATTAAAATATTTTTTTTGATTATAATTATATATAATAAACAAAACACTTTCTTGGTGATTTCTTTATAAAAATCTATTGGAGTAATTTTAATATGTTAGTTTTTTAAATGAA
>CAZGZM010000011.1:0-20290 GCA_964529955.1 uncultured Thermotogaceae bacterium | reverse complement strand
TTCTGTTTTTATTTTTGCAGCTATTTCAGGAGAGGTTACTGAAGTTGATAAATATGGAAATGTACACACTGATATTCTAGAGGAAACTGCCGTTGAAGATGGTTTTGAGTTTGGAGATATGTTGGAAGTTACAATGAGCCAAAATGTTTTAATTGCACCGTTTGTTACAACATACGGTGATGTTGATACAGGAACCCCGCTTGTTAGAGTTTCTGATGGGCATATTATGATGGCAATTAACTATGGTAACTTTGCTGGAACATATTTATTGGAAGTAGGATCGGAAGTAACACTTGAAATTATTGAAAAGGGTGCTTATAAAGAAGAATTAGAAATCAGACATCTGGTGAGAACTGATGAAAGAGATGATTACGCTAGTGATGAAATATTTGCTAACTTTAGAGAAGTAAAGTTAGGAAATATTGGAGAGAAAATTCTTTATAGATCCTGTCATCCTTCCATTGATGATCCAAGAGCTCCATATGCAAGCGATCTTGTTGAAAAAGCAGGAATAAAAACAGTGGTTAATCTTTCAGATTCAGATGAAGAATTAGATGAATATTTAAATTACTCGGATTATTATAAATCCTTATTTGAAAATGGAAACTTAATTAATCTAAACATGGGAGTTGATCTGGTCAGTGATGAATTTGCTTCTAAATTAAAAGATGGATTGCTTTTTATTATCGAAAAAGATCCACCATATCTTGTACATTGTGTTGAAGGAAAGGACAGAGCAGGAATGGTTGTTGCTATATTAGGAGCTATAATGGATGCTTCATCAGAGGATATTTTTACTGACTATGTTGTTACTTATGAAAATTACTACAATGTTGAAAAGGATACACCAGCATATGATGCAGTTGAAAATATAATAGTGGATATTTTTGAGTCTATAAATGAGGATAATCCTGTTAGTGATCAGAATATAAAAGAGGTAGCTATAAAATATTTGACAGAAAAAGTGGGATTGTCTCCTGAGGAAATTGAAGCATTGAAAGAAAAATTGAAATAATAATTTATTTTCATAAAGAGCCCGGTTTATCCGGGTTTTTTTGATGTGATTGTGAGTGTTATTATATATACAATAGGGAGGATAATTATATGAACTTTGAAGAAATTTTTAATAAAGCTGCAATTAATTTTAATCCTGAGAAATTTAAAGAATTGAAGGGAAAATATGGATTTGAGATAAGCGGTGGCAATCCAGAGAAATTTACTATTGAGGTTACTAATGAAAGAATGGATTTTATTAATGGGATAAATGATGCTTTAAATTTAAAAGTTATTTCTGACATGGAGACTATTCAGGGGATTATCAGTGGAAATATAAAAGCAGTTTCAGCATTTATGTCAGGGAAAGTAAAAATATTGGGCGATATGACAGCTGCCATGAAAATTAAGAAACTTCTTAATACTTTAAGATGAAGGGAGAAAAAATATGAAAAAAGTAGTTGTACTGGCATTCAGGGGAGAAAAAAGCTGTTTTCTTCATGCTTTGTTAAATGTAATTGATATGAATGAAAAGGGATTCGATGTAAAACTGATAATGGAAGGGCAATCTCCGAAATTACTTACAGAAATAACAAAGAGTGAAGATAAATTATTTTCATTTTATAATGAAGTTAAAACAAAGGGTTTGATTAGTGCTGTTTGCAAAGGTTGTGCAAATATGATGGGTACTCTCGAAATCGCTGAAAAAGAAGGATTGCCTATTGTGGGGGATATGAAAAACCATGTATCTCTTGCTAAATATATAGAGGAAGGCTATGAAATAATAACCTTTTAATGATTTGAAAACATCAATGGAATTACACGGGGAGGTACATTATGAATAAATTTGATTTGCCTTTGAAGAATCCTAAGCCTGATTTTGAAGAATTAAAAAAAGTTATCAAAAAAGAAAAAAATGCTGAAAGGGTTCATTTTGTTGAATTATTGATGGATAAGGAGATAATAGATGCTATTTTAGAAGATTATCTGGACGTCAAACCTGTAAAAAATCCTGAAGATGATTATGAAGAATACTGGAAGCAGCAGATTCTTTTCTGGTACAGAATGGGATACGATTATATGTGGGTTACAAATGCAATCACTATCCCAAAATTTTCAGAAAGAATTACAAATGACACAGCACAACTTTCAAGAGGAAAAAGAAACTGGGTTGAAGAAGGAACTGGATCTATAACTAATTGGAAAGATTTCGAAGAATATCCCTGGGAAAAAATGGAAAAATTTGACTTATCTTCTTACGAAATTATTTCTAAAAATCTTCCAGATGGTATGAAAATGATGGTTTGTCCTTCAAGCGGTGTATTTGAGATAGTTTCAGAAAGACTTCTGGGATTTGAAGGCATGAGTATAATGCTCTTTGATAATCCAGAACTTTTGCAGGCTGTTTTTGATAAAGTTGGAAGCATACTCCAGAAATTTTATCTTAGTATTTATGATTTAGATAATCTTGGAGGCTTTTTTCAAGGGGATGACCTTGGGTTTAAAACGGCAACATTCTTATCTCCAAAACATACTAAAAAATATGTACTTTCCTGGCATAAAAAATTTGCGCAAATAGCACATGAAAAGAACCTGTTATATTGGATGCATGCATGTGGAAATTTAAAAGAGATATACGATGATATTATAGATTATGTAGGAGTAGATGCGTTTCATTCCTTTCAGGATATAATTATGCCTGTTGTGGAGTTTAAAAAAATTTATGGAGATAGAGTAGCTGTTCTTGGAGGAGTAGATATAGATAATTTGTCCAGGATGGAACCTTCAAAACTCAGAAAATATGTGAGAAATATTCTTGATAATTGTATGCCTTCTGCATACGCTCTTGGTTCTGGTAATACTGTGGCAAATTATATTCCAGTAGAGAACTATTTAACTATGCTTCAGGAAGGTATAAATTGGGGGAAATAATGATTAATTTTAGTGAAATAATAAATGCTATTCAAACAGGAAATGCAAAAAAATCCGAATCCTTAACGGAGGAATATTTAGAGAATGATGTAAGTGCTAAGGATATTCTAAACAACGGTTTGATAAAAGCTATGGAAATAATTGGAGAAAAGTTTAAAAACAACGAATTTTACGTTCCAGAAGTTTTAGTTGCTGCTAGAGCAATGAAAAAAAGTATAGACATTTTAAGACCTATTCTTGCTCAAACGGGAGTTGAATCAAAGGGAAAAATTATAATAGGAACTGTTGAAGGCGACTTACATGATATCGGTAAGAATCTCGTTATTATGATGTTCGAAGGAGCTGGTTTTGAAATAATTGATTTAGGAACTGATGTTTCTCCGGAGAAATTTGTAGAAGTAGCAAAGGAAGAAAATCCAGATATTTTAGGAATGTCAGCCCTTCTTACAACAACTATGACATCAATGCAAAAAACAATAGATTTATTGGAAAGGGAAGGGTTGAGAAAGGAAATATTCGTTATGATTGGTGGAGCTCCAGTAACTGAAAGTTATGCAAAGGAAATTGGTGCTGATGGTTATGCTACAGATGCTTCGACAGCAGTTGAAATAGCAAAACAAAACTTAAATAAATAAAGATAGCATATCATACACCTTAAAAACATATCCTAATAGATAGCAATATCTTTACTTGTCATTTATGATATTAAATGAAAAAATATGATCGTTAAAATATGAAATTTTTTCTTTCTGAAAAAAATTTTTGAATTCAATTAATTAAAATCTCTCTTAATTACGAGAATAGGTCTTTCCCCTGTCCATGATCCTAGATCTAATAGATGGTTGTCAATTGATTGATGAGCCATATAACCGGATGGTTTGTTGTGATCATGTCTTGAAATATAGTAGTATCTACTACTGTTATAAGAAGGGTCTCCATAAAGCTTGACAGATGCTTCGCTTCTGTATTTATTTAAAAAAAGACCATCCAATATATCTACGATATCTTCACCTGATGCAAAATAATCAGCAAAATCCTGCCAGTCAGCAACTTTGTACTCAGGACCAAAAACTTTAAATACTATTTCATCCCAATCTGAATCAAAGGGATATTTTTGTCCGGTTATTCCAAAATTTTTATATACTATTCCATATTCCTGAGAACATGTATCAGTATTATCCTTTTTTATTGCGAGTATTTTTCTTTCTCCCTTCCAAGATCCTAAACTCACCAAATAATTATCGATATTGTCATGGGCTAAATAACCAGATGGTTTATTGTGATTGTGTCTGGAAAGGTAATAAAATCTCGAAGAATTGTAAGAAGAATCTCCATTGAGAGTAACAAATATTTCAGACTGATATTCCTTCAACCCAAGTTCATCCAGAAGTATTTCTAAATTTCCTCCAGAATTATAATAATTTTTTATATCTGTCCAATCAGCAACTCTGTATTCTCCATTAGTTAAATTATTTATAATTTCATTCCAGTCTGAAACGCAAGTGTATTTTAAGTCAGTAACCGCAAAATCATCGAAATACATTATTTGACTTAACAAAAAAACTGAGGAAATAACAAGAAATATTACAATTATAGCTTTTTTATAAACCATAAAATCGCCTCTTTTCATTTTTTGTATTGTGAATACTTACTATTATTTTACCACTACACTGATATAATTCATAGTTTTTATATAGTATCTAATGAACATATAAATTTTAAATCATATAGAAAACAAATAAATAAAATAGAATTTATACGTTAAGCACTTCTTATCAGTTGAGATTATCTGTAATTAAGATTAGAGAATCTTATATAAAGTGATAATATATTGTTAGTTTCTGAAACTAACAAATATCGAGGTATTATTTTGAATTTATTTTCCGACCCTTTAGGGGCAAAACCAACAATATTAAAAAATCTGAATTTATCAGCTATTGTAAGAGTATTGATGAAATATCATCCAATATCAAGAACGGATATTTCAAAGAAAACAGGTATAAGTAAAGCGACTGTAAGTAAATTAATAAATATATTACAGGAAGAACACTTTCTCATAGAAGTTGGAAAAAGGGATTCAAAGGGAGGGAAAAAACAGGTTCTTCTAGGATTGAACCCAAATAAAGCAAAAAATATCGTTGTTGATATAAGTTTAAGAGAAACCACAATAGCAGTTGCAGACTTTTCATATAATCTTTCTCATAAAAGAGTATTTAAAACAGTATCAAATCTTTCTAAATTTATAAAAGAACTCGTATCAACTATAAAAAAAATTATTGAGGAAACCAGTATAAAACCCTATAAAACAGTACTCTCAGTTTCAGGAACTGTAGATTCAAATCTTAAGAAAATCAATAATGTTCCACTTCTAAGCTGGAAGGATATATTACTTGCAGATATGATTGAGCTTCAACTTCACAAACATGGTATTTCTACTGATGTCATTATGGAGAATGATGCAAATCTAGGGATAATAGCTGAGGTTATGCTGAATTCTGAAATATCTACAAGAAATAAAAATACCGTTTTTATTCTTGTTAAAGAAGGAATTGGAATTGGATTGTATCTTAATAACGGTTTTTATTTTGGCAGATCTCATTCAGCAGGAGAATTCGGACATATGATTATAGATATGAGTTCTTCTGGAAAGCAGAAATGGCTTGATTTGGCTGGTTCTGAGGAACTTGAAAGATTTGTAAAAGAAGATAAATTAAACGAATATTCAAAAATTTTGGGTACAGGTATTTTAAATATTATTAATGGTTTAGACCCCGATCAGATTGTCTTCAGTGGAAGTGTCGCTAAGTATTGGGATGGAATATTTCCGAATATTAGTGAGATGATAAGCGACAAAACAAATGTTGAAAATCCCGAGAATATTTTAGTAATCCCTTCTGTTTTTGAAAATATTGAATCACCATTACTTGGAGGAGCAATTATTGGTTTTAGAGATTATATAGAGATGAAAAGTATAAATGACTAAAGCTGGAACAACCAGCTTATTGATGGAGGTGGGAAATGAAAAAGTTTGTAGTGTTTTTTGTAGTTTTAATGTTAGGTTTAGTTTTATCAGTTTCGGCTTTCGCAGCTGAAAAAGAGTTAGTAGTTTATCACTGGTGGACAGCCGGTGGAGAAAAAGTAGCAATAGATGCTTTATTCGAAGCATTTTTGGGCGTATACCCTGATGTTACTATAGTTGAAAATCCCGTTGCTGGTGGAGGTGGAGGCGACCTCAGAGCACAGATAAAGACTATGATAATGGCAGGAAACCCTCCCGATACTTTCCAGATTACTTATGGAACAGGTATGATTAAATCATTCGTAAGTGTTTTGGATCCACTAAACGATCTTCTTGCTGATTTTGACGTTCCACAGGAAGTTCTGGATTGGGGAACTGTAAACGGTAATATGTACGGAGTACCATTAAACATTATGCAGAGTAATTGTTTATGGTATAACAAGCATGTTGTGGAAGATGCTGGAATAGAAATGCCAATAGAATCGATAGACGATCTATTTGATGCATGTGTAAAAATAAAGGAAGCAGGATATATTCCTTTAGCAGTTGGAGCAGGTATGGGGCAAGCTTTCTGGCTTGGAACTCTTTTCGAAGCTATTGTTACCGGATTACCAGATGGTGGAGATGTGTTGGTTGATTACTATAACGGTGAACTTATGCCTTCAGAAAGCGCAACACTCAAAGAAGGATTGGAAGTTTTAGCAAAATTAAAGAACGATGAACTAATAAATTCAGATTACAATGCTTTAACATGGGATCAGGCAGGACAATTATTGGCATCGGAGAAAGCAGCTTTCTTTGTAATGGGTGACTGGACAAAGGGATTATTCGATGCAAGTGGACTAGAAGCCAATGTTGATTATGGATATCAGAGTTTCCCTGGAGCTACAACATTCTTAGGTCATGCAGATTGTTTTGTATTACCAAAGGGAGTTAATAATCAGGTTGCAATAGACTGGTTAAAATATTTAACAACAACCGATGCAGAAACAGTTTTCTGTCCTTTGAAGGGAGCTACACCTCCAAGATTAGATGCACCAGTGGAAGGTATTTATGATGATATTTCAATAGAGATCATGAATAAATTTAGAGATCCTTCTGTGGTTAAAATTCTATCACAATTTGGAGCACCACCAGAGGCGTATCTTTCACTCTTTGGAACAGCATTCAGCGAATTCATGCTGAATCCTGTTGTAAATGATGCATCTTTAGAGAATTTCGATTTCACTTATGAAGAGGTTTTTCTTTACTAAATCTTGAAGTTTTTCAGGTGGGTCTTAAAGAGGCCCACCATTTAAAGTATCTGGAGGAACAATGAAAAAGAAATTGGAAATATTATTTTTTCTATTGCCTGTACTGATATTGGTTTCGATATTTGTTTACGGCTTTATAGGATGGAGTTTTTATACTTCTCAAACTGATTGGAAAGATATTGGTAATACAGGTGATTACATTGGTTTTAAAAATTATGAAACATTATTTACTAAGGATAGATCATTCAAAACAGCCTTATTCAACACGCTGGAGTTGGGTTTGATATTCATAGGAGTGACAATTCCTCTTGGATTGGGATTGGCAATATTGCTTGATTTTGATATTTTTGCAAAAAAAGTGTTCAGAATAATTTTCTTATTGCCACTCTCCTTTTCATTTGTTGCGTCTGCTTCGATGTGGTTCTGGATGTTTTCGCCCGAAATAGGAGTAATCAATTCTTTTTTAAGATTAATAGGATTGGATGTATTAACTCAACCATGGATTACATCAAGTAACCAATCGATACTATGTATTGCAATTGCTTACATATGGCAATTTTCCGGATTTTCTACTTTAGTTTATTATGCAGGAATTAGTAGTGTTCCTGAAGATATCCGAGAAGCTGCCAGAATAGATGGTGCGAATAGATTTCAGGAATATTTTAGGGTGGTAATCCCTATGCAAAGACCAGCGACCATAACAGTAATGGTTATTTTACTTATGTATTCGTTAAAAGTATTTGATTTAGTCTGGTTAATGACAGGAGGGGGGCCAGGAAGATCGTCTGAAGTATTATCAACATTTATGTATAAAACGACATTCAGTAGAAACTTCTTTGGAAGAGGAGCAGCTATTGGAATTGTGATGTTTGTACTTTCTATGGTGATAATTCTGCCATTCTTTTTAAGAAGGAAGAACAGTGCCTATGAGTAATGTAGTGAAAAAGAAAAAAAGCAAAGTATTTGTTAAAACTATCGTTTATTTAATTTTATTTATTGCAGTTTTTTTCTATATATTCCCGATATATTCTGCAGTGAACACCGCTTTGAAAACTAATGAAGATTTGATGTACGGTCCGGTTGAACTTGCAAAAAATCCCACATTTGAAAATTTTGGAAAAGCATTTAATATAATCAAAAGACCTATGTTAAACACCATAATTTTTACCTGTTTTGCAACAGCTATTTCTTCATTTTTAGGAGCTTTAGCAGGGTATGCATTTTCAAAGCTTTATTTCAAATTTAGTAACATTTTATTATTACTGGTTGTTTTGGGATTCTATATTGCACCTCAATCAATATTAATTCCCCTGGTGAGATTCATGGGTGCTACAGGATTATTTGATACCTATGCAGGATTGATATTAACTCATGTAGCATATGGAGTTCCAATCACAACTCTTTTATTTAAGAATTATTTTGATACATTACCTATTCAGGTAATAGAAAGTGCAAGAATAGATGGATGCAGTAATATTGGAGCATTTTTTAGAATTGCAGTGCCATTATCATTACCAGGATTTGCTGTCGTTGTAATATTCCAGTTTACAAATATCTGGAATGACTATTTGTATGGTTTGACTTTATCAAATGGAATAGATTCAATGCCCCTGACAGTTGCAATTGCAAACCTTAAGGGAACCACTGTTGCAGCATGGAATGTACAAATGGCTGGAATTCTCATGGCGATTTTTCCAATATTATTAATTTATATATTTTTCATGGAACTAATCGTAAAAGGTTTACTGATGGGATCAGTAAAAGGATAATAACAAGGAGGATTTATATGGCAGATAAGCATGTATTATTTGTTGGAGAAACATGGACAGTAACGAAATTTCATACTAAAGGATTTGATGTAGTGTCGCTGGGGGGGTTTGATGACTTTTCAGTATATTTGAAGGATGGTTTAGCACCATACGATGATATAAAAATAACTCATATACCGAATCATCTTGTATTGAGCGCTTTTCCGCAGACAATGGAGCAAATATCAAAATTCGATGTTGTAATAATAAGCGACTGTGGAAGAAACACTTTAACAATGTATCCTGATATGTTCAAGGTTCCAATGGGACCAAACAGAGTTAAACTCATTGCAGATTACGTGAAAAATGGTGGTTCTTTGATTATGATTGGAGGTTATGTTGACTTCCAGGGATTTCAGGGAAAGGGTAATTATCATGGGAGTGAAATCGAAGAGGTTCTTCCTGTTAATATAATGGAAACTGATGATAGAGTAGAGGGTGTTGAAGGAGTTAAACCTGAAGTATTAAATTCCGATCACCCAATATTAAAAGGAATATCAACAGATTGGCCTGCATTCTTGGGTTATCAGAGAGTATTTCCAAAGAAAGGCTCAGACGTACTAGCGTCGATAGGCTGTAGCAAAGATGCATTTATTGTTGTAGGTAAAGCTGGTAAAGGTAAGTCGATGGCATTTACTTCAGACCTTGCGCCTCACTGGGGAACAGATTTTGTAACATGGAAAGATTATGGTAAGTTCTGGTACAATGCTATTTGCTGGTTAGCAGAATAAAAAAAGGAGCCCTTTGTGGGCTCTTTTTTAATATAAGAAGTTTCTTATAATATTCAAAATAAAGTTGGAAACATTTGGTTTTACTTCCTTTATAAATCCTATTATTTCTTCTTCGCAAAATTGAGCAGTTGGAAAAAGAAATTCACCTGAACCACTTTGACTAAAAATCGCAATTCTTCCTTCAGCAATTCCTCCTAAAGCAATTTCCTTAGCTTTAGCAAATCCACCTAATGCAAAGTTATTTGAAAGAGCAAATCCGCCCATAGCAGTGAATATACTAACTGCAAAACCTCCAATAGCAAACAGAAACGAGATTGCCAAACCACCAATTCCAAGTAAACCTCCGAAAGATATCCCTCCAAGAGAAAAAAGCAAACCAACAGAAAATCCTCCTATTGAAATCACTCCAATAGGCAGTGCTCCAATAGATATGAATCCGAAAGAAATTGTTCCAATTGCTATAATTCCCTTTGCGATTCCACCTCTTCTTTTATTTATATGAACGAGAGGTAATCCAAATAATTCCTTCTTGCTTTTGTATTCGAATTTATTAGGATAATTTTCTTGAAGATATTCCCTTTGTATTCTTTTTGCAATTAAATGTGGTTTTCCAAAATCTCTATAAGGATCGAAATTCATATTTTTATCTCTGATGTTTTCAAGTGTTTTCTTCATCTTTGATTTGATATCGTTAGCTTCATTTTCAGTACAATCTATATATGAAACTACTTCATCAAGATACTTATCAATTATATTTTCAACAAGCATATTTCCTCCTTTTTTCCTCATTTACATTATACAAAAAATGGAAACTTACTCCAAAAAGTGCTTTTAGTATGATGATATAATTATTTTATGAATGGTTTAATATCACTAATGCCTGATTTTCTACATGAAGAAATTTTAAAGATTTGGAAGGAGCTAAACGTGTTATTTGGACTTAACAGAGTTCAAAGCACTTTATATCCTCATGTTACATGGATTATTTCTAAAAGTTGTGATGAATATGAAATTATTAAATGGTTGGAGAATGAAAGGAAGAAACATTTTTCATTTAACATAAAAACTAACGGCATAGGGATTTTTACCGGAAAAAGACCTGCTATTTATATTCAAATAAAACAAAATGAACAACTAATAAAATTTCAGAAACACTTATATAATAAATATAATCCAGAAGCAGAGGATATAAAAAAGCTTTATTTACCAGAAAACTGGATCCCTCATATAAGCCTTGCCATAGAGGATGTAAATGGTAATAATATCTCTAGTGTAATAAAGCATCTCCTTCCTATAACATTCAAACACGAAATTAAAATAACAGGGATTTCTCTTGTCAGGAGAAAAAAAGGAAAAAATATGGAACTTGTAAAAAATTTCTTCTTTCCAAACGAAAACGATTTAGATGCTTATAAATAAAAAGTTTTATTAATCATATTTATATATGTTATAGGAACCTAGATTTTTAAAAAATGAAGTTTCAAATTTTATTGCATGCAAAGCTTCCTTTATGTTTTTTGTATCTTGAGAACCTTCAAAACCCAAATAAAATAGATAATGCCATTTATCTTGTATTGAAGGTCTTGATTCGATTTTTGTCATGTTTATATTTCTGTTGGATAGTTCACCCAAAACCCTATAGAGAGCCCCAGCTTTATTTAAAGTAATGAAAATGATGGATGTTTTACAACTTCCTGATGCCTTTGCCATTTTCTTACCCATAACAAAAAAACGCGTAGAATTAAAATGTAAATCTTCAAAATTTTTCTTTAGAATTTTCAATCCATAAGTTTCAGCAGCTAATTCACTTGCTATAACACCAGTATTTTTTTTGTTAAAATTATCAAGATGCTTTGCAGCTCCCGCAGTATCATAGAAATCAAGTGGTTCAATATTTGCATTTTTGAGATTTTCCCTACATTGAGCAAGAGCCTGATGATGAGAAATTGCATAACGAATGTCTCCTATATCATCCTGAGGATTACAGAGTAAACAGTGTTCAATTTTATGAGTTACTTCTGCCTGGACGAATAATTCATACTTCATCAATGCATCATAAGCTGGTATTACAGTGCCAGCTAAAGTATTTTCTATTGGAAGCATTGCATAATCTGCTTTATTATCGACTACAGAGGATAATAATTCATCGAAATCTTTGCACGGTAGTGTGATAGGATTATCACCAAAGTGTTTTTTTATTGCCTGTTCCGAATAAGCTCCATATTCACCCTGAAAAGAAATTATAATTTCAACTCACCTCACTTTATCCTTAATTGAAAGAGTATCATAAAATTGAATAAAAAAAATTATTTCCTTAAAAAATTGACTTAGAATAAAAAACAAAGATATAATATGTGTGCTATCAATTAATATAAAAGGATTAAAGGAAGATACTTAAGGAGAAAGTTATGAAAAAATGTATTGTAATTCCAACTTACTGGGGCCCTATAAACGAAAATGAAGAGATTGTTTTTGATCATCCAACTTCTTTGAACTCAGAGGGAACTCTAAAAAGATTACTAAAAAATTTATTAGGCTTCGAAGAGGTTAAGAATAGAAAAATACAGGTGAGAATTGTTGGGGTTTCAAATAGAAGTGATTTAAATGATGAAGTTGAAAAAAAATTGATTGATCAAATAAAATCCTTTGAAGAAGATATGGATATTTTCCTATATTCTTATTCCTGGTTAGATTCTTTTAAAAAAAATATATCAGAAGATCTTTTTGAATTGATCAATCCGGTAAGTTACTCTCAGGTAAGAAATTTGTGTCTGGTTTCTGCTATAGAAACAGAAGCTGATATAGCTATATTCCTGGATGATGATGAAATTTTAATTGATGAAGATTATTTTGATATAGCTGAAGAAGGTATATTCGAGAATGCTCTGGATAACGGAACAATTTTAGGAAAGGTTGGTTGGTATGATCAGGAAAGACCAGATTTTAGAAGTTTCTGGGAGTTGAAATGGTGGCCTAAGAATAAGACATTCAACGAAGCCTTTGATAAACTTATGAAAAAGAAACCCAGATTCAAGCCGTCTTTAGTTGGATTGGGTGGAAACATGGTGATGACAAGAGCTTTAATGAAGAATATCTGTTTTGATCCAAAGGTGAACAGAGGCGAGGATATGGATTATGTTTTGAATGCAAGATTTAAAGGGTATAGGTTTTATTTTGATCCAGAATTGAGAATAAAACATCTTCCCCCAGAAAAGAAAACTCCACAGTGGAAGAAAGCTAGAGAGGATATATACAGATTCCTTTTTATGAGAGATAAATATAAAAATCATTTTGATTTAAACGAATTTCAAAAAGTTACAATGGAGGAGCTTGACCCTTATCCGGGAACATTTTTAAGGGATGACCTAGAAGAACGAATTTTTCAGCATAATAAAGCATTAGGATTGAAATACCTCTCTGAGAAAGATAAGGAAGGATTTGACGAGTGCATGGAAAATACTAAAATTCCATTTGTTTATAAAAGGAATAAAAATGCATCTAGAGATTATCTGCTTATTTTAAAAAAGTGGAAAGAGTTAACCGATAAATATTAATTTTGTATTCTATAATTGATTGTGATAATTGTGATTGGGTGGTGATGGAAATAAAAGGAGTTGTTCGACAAAGCTATTTTCCAGGTGGTTATACAAGAGAATCCCTAAGAGGATATATACAGTTTTATCAATTTAAAAGCGAGAAAATATATGTTGATAAATATAGAGATAAAGAGGTTTACAGAGATTTATTATTTGAACATTTCCTATCTAATAAAATAATTTCCGAAAAGAGTTATTGCAGTTATATTGAAGAGTTTAAAAAGCTTTGGAATTTTGAAGAATTAGAATCTTTTACTGATGAAGAAATAAAGAGTAAAATTGACAGAAAGAGATTTGACTTTTTGTCATTAAGTGAAAAAGAAGCTATAAAGAAATATAAAATGGAAGATTTCAAAAAAATATTTAATCAACTTTTGGTTGAAGATAAAAACAGTAGTCTTTTTTTTGGTGATATTAAAGAATTCAAAAAGATTTTAAATGAAGGAAAAAACACTCCTGTCATTTTTTTAAATGATTACAAGTATTTACCGCTTTTTTTGGCGTTTATCAGAAAAGAATTTAAGGGAAGAAAAATAAGGTTTATAATCAACCAAGATTCATATTTTTCCTTTCCCGAAGATGTACATATGAAGATAATAAAGAAAAGACTTCAAGAATTTGAAATCGATTATACTTTTATTGAATCAAATATATCTGGGTTTAATTTAAAAACTTCTTCAGTATCGGATATTATTAGAAAAAATCTAATTGATAAAAATAATATTTTAATAACCCTAGGTGAAGATTCAGCACTAACATTCGAAGGAGCTGACTTTAAATACTGGATTTTTTCTCCGATCACAAATGATAAATTTAGCAAGTATGTAGGTATGATTCCCTCTATGAAAAGAAACGAGAGGAAAGTAATAATAAAAGAAAGAACTTGTAAATGGGATTATCCCTTTGAAAAAAAGTATTCAGGAATGGAAAGATCTACATACAATATTATTTCTGATGTTGATCTTAACAAAAATAATTATATGAACATTTACTCTTTCTCATATACAGGTAATAAATTTACATTTTTTAAAATTAAAAAAGATAAATGAAAATATATAATTATCGAGATAGATAAAAATTTAAGGTATTTTCTTCAAAAAAAAGAAAATAATGATTTTAAGTATATTTCAAGTTACTATGATTTAAAATCTTTAAATAAGAAAAAATATATACCTGAAGAAAATAATGAATGTGTTTTATTAAGAGGTATTCACTTCAATAAGTTAAGCATAAATATAAAGCCATATTTTGCAGGTGATTATAATCAGAATTTAATAGATATAAGGTCCTTCATTGATGACAACAAAAATTATGAAGAACTTTCCTTTTTTATTAATTTTTTATATTTTGCTACGGAAAATCTTATTTACTCATATAATGAAGCGATAAAAAGTAAATCAGCTGAAAAAATCCAATTTAAAGATTTTTACATCGATTCCATTTTTAATGATAAAAAGTGTACGCCTTCTCTGTATAATAAAGCTTATATTGGCCTGACAAGAGATAATAAATTGCAAATCGGAAGAGAAGTGATTTCAGCGGGATATTGTAAAATTTTTGAAGAAAAAATAGAATGGAAAGAAGAAAATATCAATAGCAAAAAAGAAAATGATAAAGTGATTATTTTTACTCCATTAATATTTAAAAAAAAGAAGAATAGCGTAAATAAAGTTGGATATGATAGATTTAATATAACTCTAGTTGATAATAAAATCATTTGTATGCGATTTGGTGAAGTTTTTGTTCCGCCCTTTGGGGTTGTAGTTTCTTTAAGGAAAGATCTGCTTGCAGAATATAAAAATATAAATCAGTTAGAAGAAATGAATGATAATTATTTCTTATCAAACAGAGAGCCTGATGTAAATTTTTTCTTTGAAAAAAATTCTAATTTCAAATGGAAATATGGAGGAGGAACCCTTTTAGTTAAAGATGGAAAAAATCTTATGAAAGACGAAGCCACAGCTAAAGATAATTTCACTTTTGAAGGATGGTACAATCCTTTATCTATGAAGACTCAGGAAACCCAGGTTCAAGATTGGATTAGAGGACCAAGATCCGTTATTTGTAAGGATGATAAAGGAGGAATTTTCATAGGAGTTTTTTCTGGAAGAACAAAGGAAAGCAAAGGAGTTAGATTTGACCAAATGATTGAGATATTATCTAAAGAAATAAAAGGAATTAAGGATGCAATAAATTTAGATGGAGGATCTTCATCCTGTTTTGGAATGATATTAAAAAATGAATTGTTCGAATTATCATATCCTTCTGCAACAACATATACATGCGCAGGTATGGCAAGGCCAGTAAATTCATTTTTGTTAATAAATTCCCAAGAAGATTAAGTAATAGATATGAAGAATAAAATAAAAATGTTTGTTTTCGATATGGGTGAAGTACTAATTAAAAATACGAATGTGATTGATGAGATTTCTAAATATCTGAAAATATCTCATGAAGAATTTAAATTTTATGCTTTGAAAGCAAAAATTGATTTTCTTCAAATTGGTAAGATCAGTAGTATAATATTTTGGAATAACTTTACAAAAGAATCCAATATCGAAGTTGGTTCAGATTTGTTTGAAAAATTCTTCAAGCCTGAAAAAATTAAAGATATGTATCATTTAATAAACCAATTAAATAATAAATATGGGGTTGTTTGTGGAACAAATACAATTGAGTCTCATTATAATTTTTTAAAAAATGGAGACTTTTATTCAGTATTCAAAGAGATTTACGCTTCTAATAATATTGGATATGCGAAACCTCATAAAGAATTCTTTGAGTATATAATAAAAAAAGAAAAAGTTAAACCCGAAGAGATCTTTTTTATTGACGATGATGTTCAAAATATTAAAACCGCAGAACGATTGAATATAAATTCATTTTTTTTCATTGACTATAAATCATTAGAAGAAAAATTAAAATATCTCAAATTATTATGAGCTTATCTTTTTTTGATCAGAATGGATAATAAATAATCATACTGAATTTAGTTTTCTTCTTTCCGGGATTAATATATTTATGAGGAACATCAGCTTGAAATCTGAATGCTTGTCCTTTTTTAATTCTGAAATCTTCTTTTTCGGTTTTTATGAGAAGTTCGCCAGTGAAAACAGTTATAAACTCTTGAGTTCCCTCTTTATGTGCGTTAGATTTCAATTTGCCATTTTTAAGAATTTCAACCTTGAATATTTCAAAATTTCTTTCTGAATCCCTGTTAATTATTGGATATAAAATATATTTTCCGTTATCTTCTATTTCAGTTTTCATATCTTCTTCTTTGATAACCATATTTATTGGATTTTTCGTTCTCATGATTCTTGAAAAGGATATATCCAGACCACGTGAAATCTTCCAGAGTGTATTTATTGTTGGATTGGATTCAGCTCTTTCTATTTGTCCTAACATGCTTTTGCTAACACCAGTTAATTCTGCAAGTTGTTCCAGGCTAAGATTTCTTTCGTGCCTAATATTCTTGAGATTAGTTGAAATTATTTCATTGAGATTTTTCAAGTAGATCACCTCCGTGTATTTAATAACGTATAAAGTATACTATATAAACTTTTCCAATGGCAGATTAAGAATTTTATGTTCTGTTTTGTAGTTGACAAAATTAAAATAATGTAATATATTACATAAATAGGTAATGTGTTACAAAATATGGAGGAATAAAATTGACAAAAAAGGAAAAGAGAAGATGTATTTTAGGGTCTTATTTTATAATTGCAAATAAACTTCAGAATTATGGAGATTTGTATTTAAGAGGAATGAATTTAACCACCAAACAATGGCTTTTATTAGCAGTATTGGAAAAGGATTTTGAAGAAAAGGAGAAATATCCGGGTATTGGAGAATTAGCAAATAGCCTTGGAACATCCCATCAGAATGTAAAACAAATAACTAACAAGTTGGAAAAAAAGGGTTTGGTTAAACTTTTTAAGGATGAAGAAGACAAAAGGATCCTAAGAGTAAGAAGCACAAAAGAAAACAGATCATTATGGGAAGGAAGAAATGATGTTAACGATGAAGAACTAGAAAAAACCTTTAAAAATTTTAAAGACACTGAGCTCGATGATTTTATGAATTGTCTTTTGAAATTTTATGAGAACGTTATTGAAAGAATAGAAAAAATAAAAAAGGGGTGATCAGGAATGAAAACTTTAATTGTTTACGGAACAAAGCATGGAACTACAAAGAAAATTGTGGATATATTGAAGGCGAAAATTCAGGGAGATGTAAAAATTTATGACGCAAAGAAAGTCTTTGAAGGAGATATAAATGATTACGATGTAATTATAATTGGGTCTTCTGTTTATATTGGAAAAATAAGCAAAGAGCTGAAAAGTTTTGTAGAATCAAACTTAAAATCAATTCTTACAAAAAAGATAGGAGTTTTTTTAGTAAGCGGAGATACAAAGGAAATAGAAAGTTATTATCAGAATTTTCCTGAGGAAGTTCTTAAAAAAGCATCTGCAAAGGGATATTTTGGATACAGTTATAATGGAACTGGTTATAATTTAATGGAAAAAATGATTTTAAAAATGATTGCCAAGAATATTACAACAAGAGAGAAATTTGAAGAAGAAAATATGAATGATTTTTTGAATGACTTAGGTTTACTTAAATAGGGGGTATTATGACTAAAGGGAAAAGGATAGCATTAATTATAATAGTTGTAATTGCGGTATTAATAACGGTTTTTGTTATCGCTGTAAATTATATCGGTTCAGAGATGAAAGTTGTGGACAATCTGATAATCAATGATGTAGATTTAAATTCAATTTCGGACGGAATTTATTATGGGAAATACGAAACTATTTTAGTCAAAGCAGAGGTAGAAGTTGAAGTAAAAGATAATAGGATTATAAATGTAAAAATTCTTAAACACTCTCATGGAAAGGGAGAGGCAGCTGAGTCTATAGTTAATGATGTAGTTGATGAACAAAAAATTAATATTGATACTATCTCCGGAGCAACAACGAGCAGTAAAGTAATTCTAAAGGCAGTAGAAAACGCATTAACGGATTAGATGCAGTTTTTTAAGGATTTTATAACGAGATATAATTATATTAAGGATTTTCTTCATTTTGTTACCTCCGGTTTTATCCGGGGGCTTTTTTATTATAAGGACAAATTTAAAAAAATATGTGTTTTTATTAGAGAATGTTTGTAAACAAACATAGTAAAAATTATTTGCCTTGTGATATCATCTCAACGTGAGAAGAATATAAGTGAATCAAAATAGTTTTTAGTTATATAAAATATTTTTTTGGTGTTTTTAGGAAAAGATTTAGCAGGAATCATAATATCTTTTTTTGTTTGATCTTAAAATTTCTATTTAAATGGAATCCATATAAAAATAAGGGAGGGATTTAATGAAAATCAAAAAAATTATTATTTTAGCTACCATTATTTTTTCTTTTATGCTTCTTATTGTCTCGTGTATCAATCCAACAAAAGATTTTACTTTGGAGGAAGCAAAGCAAAAGGTAATTGATGATGTAATAAGTAACGTATCATATTTAAATGTGATAATGTTTGGAAAAACATCACCATTCGCTAAGGATACCACAATAACAGAGTTATTCAGATCGGCTGATGATGAAATAAAATTGACTGAAGAATCCTACATATTTTGGGTAGATTATTTTCCTGGAGCAAGGTACACTCATAATTCAGAAATAGTTGTAATAAGCAGAAAAACTGGTTATATAAAAAAATATGATTGGAAATTCTGGCCAGCAATTAACGGAGTTGATTATTGGAAGGATAGATCGGAGTATTGGGATGAAAGTCAATGGAGATATAGTTATTTTGTTTCTCCAGTCAAGCCAATAAATCTATCTCCTGATTATTCATTTTCTCTAGAGGGAATAAATTATAGAGAAACTTCATTAGGTTCTGGTACAGGCGAAGCCGCAATCGTGGTACGTGGAGATGATGAAGATGGTTTTTTAGCAGACGAAAATCATATGAAGGACTTTTATGAAGATCAAGATATACCGGTAACTGCAATTCATCCAACTGATGGAGCATCTGGAGTTATAGATGCAATTAATAATTTAAAAGAGTCCCCGGATGCAGATGACATTTCTATATATATTACAGGACATGGGGGAAAGGAAGATAACGGTGATCGATTTGTGGCAATTGGAAATACAAAGTTATCAGCAAGCAGATTAAAACAAGCTTTAACTCCACCAGCTACAAAAACTTTTAAAGTAATTATCGATGCCTGTTATAGTGGAGGATTCATCTCATATTTAGATGATTTGCTAAATGTTGTTTGTGTTCATACTGCAGCAGCATCTGATCAATACAGTTATTCAGATTGGGATCCAACTGGAGCGGGGACGCTAACCGCAGATCCGAATGCTTCAGATACAGGTGGTGAATGGACAAGTGGATTTTATGAAGATTTAGAAATACTTGTGAATGATGTTGAACAGATGATTTTGATCGAACTTGAAGCTATTATGTATGATGTTCCTGTAATAGCTGTTCTTTACGATAAAGCTAAAGATTCAGCAAAGGATAAAGATGCAGCGTATTTGAATGGGTTAACAAGTCCTCAGGATTTTAATAATTACCCATTGTTTTAATGTTTTTTAGAAAAAAATAAAATATAAAACTCTGTTATAAATTATAGTAAAAAGATAATCACTTGTGATATCATCTCAGCGTGGGAAAAATATAAAATGAATTAAAATAATTTTTTATGATATAAAATAATTTGTTGTTGTGTTTAAGAAAGGATTCAGAAGGAATTATTATAATATCTTTTTTTGTTTGATCTTAAAATTTCTATTTAAATAGAACCTATTAAAAAAAGGGAGGGATTTAATGAAAATCAAAAAAAATATTATTTTAACAGCTATTATTATTTCTTTGATGTTTTTTGTTGTTTCATGTATTAATCCTCAAAAAGATTTCACTTTGGATGAGGCAAAACAAAAAG
>CAZGZM010000010.1:0-20639 GCA_964529955.1 uncultured Thermotogaceae bacterium | reverse complement strand
TATGTTCTTCTCTATTTCATGATTTTCTTAATTTTTTTATGAAGATTTTTTTTTTCTTAAATTGTTTCAAGATCTGCTAAAATATATTCCTTTGATTTTTTATCTTTAATTTTGGGAACAAATTCATTTGCTTTTTTTAAAAAGACTTTTGCTTCTTCCAATTTCCCAAGAATTTTTAGAGCTCTTGCTTTAGCCTCATAAGCATAAGCTATATAGAAAGGATCTAGATTTGCATCTTCGGATACTTCAATGCATCTGTTTGCATATCTTATTGCATTTTCTCCCTCTTCTGCTATTGAATATACTCTTGCTATTAGCCAATAACCGATTGAAAGATTCTCTTCTGTACAATCCTCTACTTCTGACCAGTGTAAGAAGGAAGCATGACAAAAATTTTTAATTTTCTCAATGTCTTCCTTCGATCTGTTTTTCATTTCCAATATATCCCAGGTTTTGTTGAAGTAGTTTACTGCAAAGTATTTTGTTATTTTATTGTAGTTTTTCTTTAAATAATCATCCACTAGTTCTTCCTCCTTATTTTGTTGTTTTATTGATATTATACTTTGTATATATAAAAAAACAAAAATTTGTTTAATATGTTGTAAGCAATAAGAAATTAAAAATTTAAAAAAATCTCTTATATAGATTTCAAATATAGTTAAACGATTAAAAAAAATATGATATAATTATTGTAGGAGTTTAGTGTTGATATATTTTTCATTTGTTTTTTTATTTCCAATTTTTTGATTACCCAAACCCAGTTACTTTTACAGCGGACTCTGAAACTGTAGAGTCCGATTTTTGAAATTATACGCCTTGATAAAATGTACACCTTCGTTTATGAAATATTTTGGATGGACTCCACCCTGAGGAGTCCTCTTTTTTTAATAAATTCAGGTCTTGAATAAAAAGTATTTTTGTGAAATAGTATAAATAATAATGAAGGGGGAATGCATATGATCTTCTACTGTAGGAAGCATTTAAATCACAAACCAGAAAAGGAACTAGATAAGGGTATTTTTGTCCCAAATGCTGATACTTCTCAGCGAATTGAAAAAATTGTTAAAGCGCTTAAGCAAAATGAATATGATCTACATGATATAGAAGACTTTGATAAATCAGTTCTTTCCTTTGTTCATGATAATGATTACATAAATTGGATAGAGAGAAGATCCAGCATTACTCCTCCAGAACAGGAATATTTTCCTGAAGTGTTTGGTTATGATAGATTGTTTGATACAGGAACCCCTGTGACATGGAATTCTTATGAATCTGCTTTGTCTTCTGTTTATACTGCTTTGTCTTCTGCAAAATATGTTGTATGCGGAAATATGTTTTCTTATGCTTTGTGCAGACCACCTGGACATCACGCATCAGCTAACATGGGCGGTGGTTATTGCTATTTCAATAACATTGCGATTGCAGCCAGGTATGTTCAAAATAATAATGGTGGAAAAATAGCAATTCTGGATCTAGATTTTCACCATGGAAATGGAACCCAGGATATTTTTTATAATGATCCTTCTGTTTTGTATGTGTCTCTTCATGGAACACCCGAAATATATTTTCCATGGATTACAGGATTTTCTAATGAGGTTGGAGAAGGTGAAGGAAAAGGATTTAATTTAAATATTCCTCTTAAACCTGAAACGGAAATTGAAGAATATTGCTTTAATCTTAATATAGCTCTTAAAAGAATAAAATGCTATTCGCCAGATTATTTATTAATTTCACTAGGTCTTGATATTGTCAAAGGTGACAATCAAGGAGGATTAAATATTAGTACAAATGATTATTTAAGAATTGGAAAAGATATAAAAAGCTTAATTGATAATTTAGATATACCACTTTTAATTATTCAAGAGGGTGGTTATAATGGGGAAAACAATGGTAAAGCTGTACTTAACCTATTTGAGGGATTGAAAATATAAGAATAATTATCAGTTATCAATTTTTCTAAGTACATTCAACTCAATTTTTATTCCCGGTTTTGCAATTTTACAAGGAAGTTGATATTCTCCATTACTTACAGTAATTTCAATTTCTTCATTATTATAAAGAAAAGAATATTTTCCATCTTTTAATTGAACTAATTTTTCAAATGATCTTTGGATAAAATATTTTCCCATTTCTTCAATTACTTTTCCATACAATATATAAGGAGAACCTAATAGCATATTTAACTTGGAGATATCTCCGGACTGAATATATTTTTTTATTAGTGAACTACTTACCCGTAAATTTTTTTCTTTAATATCATCAATAATTTTTAAATCAAAATTATACTTGTCAGAGAGTTGTTTTAAAGTTTGTTTATCACCGGTTCCATTTTTTCCGAATTTGAAATCTTCCCCTACTACTATTCCTGAAACTTCACCTTCAAGCAGCATTAATACAAAGTCTTCAGGGGACATGAATTCAATTTCAGACAGACTAGCCGTAGTGATTTTTTCAATACCTATTTCTAGAATTTTTTCAATTCTTATATCTATAGAATAAATCAGACCTTCAAAATTTTTTTTATAATAATTGTATGGATACATAATCGAAAAAACAGAAGATTTTTCTCTCTTTTTTTTCGCAAGATTTATTGTTTCTTGAAGTATTTTTCTATGTCCAAGGTGAACTCCATCAAAATTTCCTATTGAAATTATTGACATCAGATAAATACCTTTTTAAGCTTTGCAACTCTTTCTCTGGATTCTTTTTTTATTAAGGTATTGATGAATTTAGAAGATCTTTCAGCTGTTGCTACTGCAATTAACCTTTCGTTTTCATTCATTATTCTTATATTATCATTCTTTTTAAATGGCTTTTCAATACTATTTATAAAATTGCAGAAAATTTGAGCTCCATTTCTTATTAATTTCACATCTTCATTTTTTATAACTATTCCAGGTAGAAAACTTGAAAAATTATCTATGGATATGATACTTTCAGTGTTAATATTGTCTGATTTAATTGAGTTTTCTAATTTGTATTTTCCAATTCTTGTTCTTCTTAAATTTTCAGTTACTGCTCCACATCCGATTTTATAACCAATGTCCATAACTAGCGATCTTATATAAGTTCCTGACGATACTTCTGTTAGGAAAGTAATTCTTTTTTTCTCAAGGTCAATGTTTTTAATGACTAATTGTTTTATTTGAACCTCTTTTGGTGGAAGGTTTATTATTTTCCCTTCCCTTGCTAGTTTATAAAGTCTTTCACCATTATATTTTTTTGCAGAATAAGCAGGAGGAACCTGAAAATAATTTCCTTTAAAGGATTCAAAAGCGAATTTAATTTGTTCTTCAGTAATATTATCTGTCTCTCTTTTTTCCTTGATTTCTCCTTCTAGATCATATGTATCTGTTATTATTCCCAGTTTCATGGTGCATAAATAAACTTTATCTTGTTTTAGTAAAAATTCTAATAATCTGGTCCCCTTCCCTATTCCAAGTATCATAAGTCCAGATGCAAAGGGGTCCAGAGTTCCCGCGTGGCCTATTTTTTTTATATTAAGTTTTTTTCTAGCTTTTAATACTAATCCATGAGATGTAATTCCCTCTTCTTTGTCTAAAAGCAAAAAACCGTTCAAATCATTTGTCAACTCTTATTGTCCTCTTCATGAATTTTATTTAATATTTGCTGGACTCTCATACTTGCTTCTAAGCCTTTATCAAGTTTAAATCTTATCTCTGGAGCTTTAAATAAACGAATATTTTTAGCAATTGCTGTTCTGAAGAATCCTTTGTTTTCGTTCAATATCTCTACTATTTTTTCCTTTTGTTCAGGTTCTTTATCACCAAAGTAGCTTACTAAAACTGTTGAATATCGTTTGTCTTTTGATACAGTCACCCTTACTATAGAGATATAAAGCGGATCTATGTTTGGAATTTTCGTTTCTCTTAGAGCGGTGGTCAAAACTTTTTTTATTTCTGATTCTAACATTTCTCTTCTATATGTCGAACTCATAAAGAATCCCTCCTTTAGCCTAATTTATTAAAACAGGACGTTTTATATTAGTTAAATTGTAAAATCTATCGCCAGATTGAGTATCAAGGTAAAGGAAATTCTCATCTGCAGATAGAGAATATATATTATCAGAAATTTCTATTTCTGACAATACATTTATGCTAGCTGGATTAAAAATATTTATTATGGATATTCCTGTATCGGTTACAGCAAAGAGATACGAATTATACTTTTCGAGATCTTCCACTATAAAGTAATTTCCTACTGATTCTTTGCTTAGTGTATCAACATTTATGAATTTAAGGCCGCCTTCTCTTCCTGACTCTCCAGCAAAAACCATATTATCCCTTACTTGAACGCAGTTAATAAATCCATCAAGATTTTCTCTGTCTCTTGTTGATGAGCCCTTTTCAGCATATATACCATTCGCATCTTTAATGAACAATCTAATTCCAAAGAAACTATCAGAGGTTACAATTTTATCAGTGCTATCTGTAATTGCAAAATCATTTGGGGCTGAGTTTGTTTGAATAACTGTTTCAGAGTTATATGGAATTCCTTTGTCTAAATAAACTTTTTTAATTGAACCTGAACCTGTTGAGTCCAAAATCCATAAACTTCCATTTGCATAATACAATTTAGTAGGTCCAGATCTTACATTAAAGGTGTTAATTAATTTCATATTCGTATCTGAATATATGTAAGTTGATAATTCACCATAATCATCTATAAGATAAATATAGCTTCCATTTATTACAGGTTTTACGGGATATTCCCTATCTGAGACAGTTTTAAATTCTGGTTTTGTATTAAGTGAATTGAATCCTGCTATTATTGGTTTGCTATTTGATAATATTGGTAAATTATAGGAATATTTTGTAGTAGAAAAGTTCATTAATTCGCTTTCAATTTCTTTTCCATTTGGATCCCTTGCAACAACTTTCCAGTAATAATCGCTATTTCTGTCGAGTGGATTAAATGTTTTATAATATGTATTTGATGTTGTTGCTAGTTTTATAAGATTATTTCGTGATTTACCAACATAAAGAGAATACTGAGCGTTATCTCCAACATTTGATTCCCATTCATACAATGGATAAGGTAAAATACCACTCAAGTTAGGAGATAATCCATTAACAGAATAACTTTCAATATTAATTGTATTGAAGGATCTTACTGGAGATTTTATGTAGTATTTACCATCTGAGATTTCAACACTCCAGAAATACTCTCTTCCAGCTTGAAGATCATTAAGAGTATAAGAGTTAGACGAAGAGCTTCCGACAATTCGGAGATCATTCGGAGAATTTCCAAGTAATATTTTGTATGTCAAATTATCATTATCTACGTCTTTTCCAACCCAGCTTATCGTAAGAGAATCATCGACATCTTTCAAGCTATCATCTGGTGAGATTATACTTATTTCAGGTCTGTTATTTGCAGTTCTGAAAGACCAGCGAGGTGATTGGATCTCGTTTCCATTTTCTTTAGCAACGACTCTCCAGGTGTACATTGTATTGCCCTTTAGATCAAAGTCTAATTGATATGAATTATCAGATAAATTTTCGGCAATCGGATTAGTCATATTTTCAAGGAAAAGATCATATGAAATATCATCAGATCCATTGGTTAAAACCCATGATAATTTTAAATTAGAAACTTTTATTTCATTTGAATTGTTTAATGGACTTTGAGAAATAAATTGTAGTGGTTTTTCAGTTGTTCTAAATGAAAATACAGGTCCTTGAGAAATACTTCCATCGTATACTTCTATTGCCCATTTATATTCTTCCCCGCTTTTTAAAGCACCATTATATACAAAACTACTTTTTTCTCCCCCAATTTCTACCCTATCCAAAAGATCTCCATCAAGACTATAGAGTATAAATGTATAACTCAGAGGTGAAGAAAAACCCAAATATTCCCATTCGAATGGATTTTCTGTATTGAATTCATTTCCATTTTCTGGTTGTAAGTATCTTATTTTTTCTTCTTCAAAGGAAATTTTTATAACTTCAGACTGATAAGTATTTCCTTCATCAATTACCTTTAAATAAAATTCATAATTATAGTCTGTATTTAAATTTCTGATGTTCTGACCAATCTGGAATGATTCAAGCTCTTTACCTGTAAGTAAGGGGTCTCCTTCTTCCTGACCTTCTCTTATAAAGAATAACTGAACCTCAGATTCATCAGAGGTATTTTTTATATCCCAATTAATTATAAATGGGATGGAAGAAAGAGATAAATTTGTGTCTGTTTTGAGATCTATTTCAACTGGTTCACGTTTTGTTTTAAAAACAAATTCATCTGAAATTTTTTCTTCTCTTTTTTCATCAAAAACACCAATCCACCATTTATATGTAGCATTACTTTTTAGGTTTTCACTAATAATTAATTTGTTCTCACCATTTGAATTTAAAACTTCCTTTTTTATTATATCTCCGTTTTCATCCATTATATAAACATTGGAAATCAAATTATCAGAATCTTCGTCAAAATTTTTCCAGTAAAGTTCGATGTTTTTGCTGTCAACCTCATCTGAACGATCAAAAGGTGATATCAGCTCTGGTTTTTCCGGAGGAGAGTTGTAACTGCGGAAGAAAGATGCTTCACTTTCATTCCTTTTTTCTCCATCAATTGATATTATTTTCCAAAAATATTGAGTGTTAGCATATTTAACAGCATCTTCTACCTTTAGAGTTGTTTTATTTGAATTGTATACTCTTGCACCTATAAAGTCACTATTGTCGGAAACTAACAGTTGATATTTTGGATTAATATCTTCTTGAAGATTCATCCATTTGAATTCAATTTCTCCTACAGGGACATCCACTGCTCCATTTTCAGGTGATATGAGTACAGCTCCTTCAAGAGGTTTTTCCTCAGTTGATAAAGAATTAGTTTCACTCTGATTTTTTGCACCATTTGAGTCAGTTCCAATTACATACCAGTTGTATTCTTTATTTGGCAGCAGGTTAACATAGAGATGAGTGTTTTCGTAAGTATTTCTTTGAGTTTTTTCACCTGAAATAATATCTGTAATAACAAGAGTATAGTTTATAGAATCTTCTTCAGGGTCAGATCCTTGCCAAACAAATTTTATATTGTATGGTTCTACTTTTGCTTCGTTTATTGGTTCTGCTAGTTCTATTCTAGGAGGTAGATTCCCAGAATAATAATCTATTTTCTTCATTGTTTGGGCTCCAAAAGCATCTTTCGCAATTAGTTTGACGGTATAATTCTTCCCTTTATTTAGATCTTCAACCATGAGATTACTTCTATCTTCATTTTCAAATAAAACTGTTTCTTCTCCATCAGGATGAATTAAGTAAGCTGAAACGATAAATTCGTCATTATCTTCATCTTCTACGGACCAGGTTAGATAAATGTTCTTCATTCCTTCAACAATTTCATCCTTTTGCTCTATTATACTTATTATAGGATTTCTATTAAGTGTTGAGAATTCCCATTCATCACTGGTTTTTATTTCTCTGGATTCCAGATCTTCAATTTCTACTTTCCATTTATAACTTGTATGAGCTTTCATTTCTGGTGCTTCAATTGTAGTAGTCGTTGCTGTATGAAATAAAGAAAGATTTCCATCAATTTCAGAAAAATATACTCTATAAATTACTGGAGAATAATATCTGTTTGATAATTCCCAGTTAAAATTTTCGATTTTTGGATCGACTATTGATTCAATAAAGCCTGGTTCACCTTTAACAGGCCTTGGTAATGGTTGAACAGATTCGGTTGTAAATGACCCTGTTATTGATGAGGACTCATTCTTCCCATCAGTTGCGACAATTCTCCAGTAATATTTCGATGAAAAATTAAGCATTGGGAGTTTATCAAATGGTAAAGAATTTTTATCCCAATTTGTAACTACCAGAGATGATTCTCCAAGATTTGGACTTTCTCCAAAATATATATCATAAAGAATCTCGTCTTTATCTGCATCGGAAGATTTAACCCATGTAAGATCTTCACCAGCAAGTGCAATATTAGTTTCATTTGATCTAGGAAAAAGGATTTCAGGCTTACTTGGTTGATCATTTTTTAAAGTGAATGACCAGGGATTTACTTCTTCAAATTTTCCATTTTCATTTTTCACCTTTACAGTCCACCAGTACTGTTTATGAGGAGAAAGATCCATTTCATATTGAAAGGTGAAAATACCTTCAGATGCATAAGTAGGATCTCCAATAATATTTTTTTCAACAAGTTCGAGATTATTCTCTGATTCTCCTATATAAAAATCAGCATATACAGGATCATTGGGATTACTATAATAAGCTTCCCAATAGAAAACCATCGGGTCATCGTAATAAAGTCTCTCGCCATTCCTTGGTTGTGGAGAAAGATCGCTTATTGAAACCTTTGGAATGGGCTTTGGCCAGAAAAAATAAGCAAGAATTCCTGCACCTGCTATTATTAATATTAAAACTACAATAAGTACAACAGCTATTCCATTTTTTCTATTCATGATTCATTAATCCCCCTAAAAACCGTTTCCTAATATGATAATTCCATAACATGATTGTTTCCGTATTTTCTAAGATTGTTAGAAATAATTCTTATATCCTGTCCATTTCTAACGAGTTCTATATAAGCCATTTCAATTCTTTTCTCAAAACCATTCAATCCTTTACTTTGTATTTTCTCTATTACAGGTGTCCATGCCCCTGTATTAGCATAAAAAACATATTCTTCTGGTTTAGGAATAATTCTTACACAATGTCTATGATTATGACCCATTATAACGCCTTTGAGTTCAGTAGGCAATATTGGAATATCTTCCTCAAGTTTCCAGTAATTCGATATCACATCGATTACTTCTTTGAATCCCTTTGATGAATTATAAACACCAAGTATTTTTTGTCCCTGTCTGAATAAATTATCTGTTTTTCTCACCTTTCTAATATGCATCACCACAGTTACCATAAATTGCCCAAGAGTCATTCCACCAAATTCATTTATGAAGATTTTTTTTAAAAGCTTTAATTTTGGCCAGATTACTGATACCCATTCATTTCCATATTCTGAATTCAGTAGCTTTATGAAATTATCTGTCCAAACCTTTGAAAGATCTTCATTGACATCATGTTTTCTTTGGATGAATTTCAGATATTCGAATATATCTAGAATAGGACTTATGAGATGAACATTTTGCAGTATTGCCACTGGTATATTCAAGTTCTCTAATTTTTTTTCGAAGGTTCTCTTCATAAAACTGTACATATAATCTGAAAATGGTGGGAGTATGTCCTTACCATTTTTTCTTTCTACAATTTTATTCGGAATATCAAATTGATTACCATGTATCGAGAAAACTTTGAAGTCATTATCTATATAATAAGGAAGAACATCAATATTTTCTTCATTTTCTGAGAGAGCTTGTGCGGTTTTTTCCATTAGTTTGTCATTGTAAATTAAATGAACATCATGATTTCCAATAATATATTTGATCTTACCTTTTCTAGAAAATTTTTTGAAGGCATCAAAAACTTTTTGATGGGTTTTGGTTATATTATCAATGATGCTCAAATCAATATTTTTACAAGCTTGTGAAAAATTAAGTGAAAAGGTAACCTCATCAATTTTATCATTCATCATCAATTCAAGAAGGTCTCCTACAATAATAATTTCACTTACATTATCTTCTATTGCATTATTTATTAGCTCTTCAAATTCATTATCAAAATGAAAGTAATCTGTATCTCCTCCATTTCCAAGATGTAAATCTGCTAAATATATTTTTTTGATGTTATTATCCACGATTTACTCTCCATAAAATAAACAATTTTTTTTGGTATAATTCAAAATGTAGAGACTATAAATTTTGAGGTGTTTAAAA
Source organism: uncultured Thermotogaceae bacterium (assembly GCA_964529955.1). GTDB lineage: Bacteria > Thermotogota > Thermotogae > Petrotogales > Kosmotogaceae > JASGMR01. The sequence continues at coordinate 10,822 of CAZGZM010000010.1, read as the reverse complement.
TATTTTATCTTTTTGATGTTCTGGTTTCTTTACTGGCGGTTTTCTTTGGGTTAAAACCTTTTTTTATTACACTATTTCTGATTCTGCTAATATCCTTTGTTATGAGGAGTAATGAAAGGGTAATAACGATTTATCCCAATTCCAGAAAAGTAACTTATTTTGGTTCCCTGATTCTTTATTTATTATTAATTCTTCTATATATAATTATTTTCAAAAAGATTTCATTTTATTTGTTAATTCCTCTAATTGACATAGTCATAAAAAATATCATCCTTAACCGAATTAAGTATATAACGAATAAGGTTTATTTTCTATCTGAAAAGGAAATAGAAAAGATAAGGTTTAGCAAGAAATCATACGATTCAGTTAAAAGAGTTCTTGATGTTTTTCTTTCTATTGTAATTCTTATCATATCTTCATCAGTTATTTTTATTATACATCTTCTGATACTTTTGTATGATGGTAAACCCTCTATAATAAAACAAAAGAGAGTTGGAATAAATGGAGAAGAATTCTGTATGTATAAATTTAGAACTTATAAGCTTGACGGGGAAACAAAGACAAAAATCGGAAAAATTATCCGTCCAATAAGGTTTGACGAACTACCTCAATTCTTTAATGTTTTAAAGGGTGATATGTCCATAGTTGGTCCAAGGCCAGAGTTGATGTTTTTTCACAAAATGGCAAATGAGAATATTCCATACTATCATTGGAGAATTAACATTAAACCAGGTCTTACTGGCTGGGCACAGATTAATTACAAGTACACGCAAACTGTTGAAGAGTATATTGTTAAAACGAAATATGATCTTTATTACTTAAAAAACAGATCTTTTTGTTTAGATTTCAAAACCTTTATGAAAACTCCCTATGCAATTGTTTATACTCTTATGAGCAAAAAGGGTAATTAAAGTGAATTTTGGTGCCTGGGTACCTCAAAGGTTTCTTCTGAGAAAAGATTCAATTAATTCAATTTTCTTAAAATCAAAAAAAATTAATCTGAAAAGACTTTATTTTCAGGTGCTCAATGATGGAAAAAGCCTTTACAAATCGAATAATTTTGTTTTTAATGATGAAACAGTTGATCTTTTTGAATATATTTTAGACAAAGGAAGAAAGGACAATATAAAAGTAATTCCATGGTTTAATATTAATTTTGTTAAAACCTTTGGAAATCCTATCGAAAAGGATCATATTTTAAATTTACATCCTGAATGGGTAACATACGATGAAAAGGGAAATAAAATGCTGGATTACAAAGATTCAGATATCAATGAACTTTTTGGATACTTTTTAGATCCTGGATTAGAGGAAGTGAGAAATTATTATTCAAAGGCATTAAATGAATTTACAGAACGATATGAGGTGAAAGAAATTCATCTTGATTTCTTGAGATATCCATATAAAAATTTTGGATTTCATCCCAGTGTACGTCAAGACTTTTATGAAAGTGAAATGGAAAATTTCTTCGATTATAGAAAGGAAATGATAACAGAGGAAATGAAATTATTCAGAAATGTATCTAAAAAAAATGAATTTAAACTTTCAGTTGCAACCTATATTCCATATAAAAAAGAAGCCTATGAAAATAGGATCCAACCATGGAAGGAATGGTTTAATAGAGATCTTTTTGATTATTCTGTTGTAATGATATATGCTGGGAATATTAGAGAAATTTCCAGATTAATAAATAGTCTTGAAAAAGAAAATATTCAAAAAAATTATTTAAGAATTGGATTGGGAGCCTTTAAGTTCAATGAAAAGAATATAAACGAATTAAAGAAAATAATAGATAAATTGAAAGACAATGATTTTCATCAAATTGATTTTTTTCATATAAATTCTCTTTTTTATTTAGGAAAAATATTTTGAAAAATCTTCTGTAATCTGTTTTATGCAGATTTGTTATTCTTTAATTGATGAACATCGATGATGACTATGATATAATTTTTTCAAATTTGTCTTAGGAGTGAAATAAATGCCAGATTTAGAAAGTAAATACAACCCTTCAGAAATAGAAGAAAAATGGTATGAATTTTGGAAAGAAAAGGGTTTTTTCAAACCATCAAATGCTGAAAAGTCATATACAATAGTAATTCCACCACCAAATATTACTGGTGCTATTCATATGGGACATGCCTTGAATATGACATTGCAGGATGTTCTTATAAGATATAAAAGATTGAAAGGTTTTTCAACACTGTGGCTTCCTGGGGAAGACCATGCTGGAATTGCAACTCAAAATGCAGTAGAAAAATCTCTTGCAAAAGATGGTAAGAATAGGCATGAATTGGGTAGAAAGAAATTCATTGAAACTACTTGGGAGTGGGCTAATCATTTTAGAAAGAGAATAAAGAAACAGATTGAAGTAATGGGTTGTTCCTGTGATTGGTCGAGAGAAAGATTTACACTCGATGAAGGCCTTGAGGAAGCTGTAAGAAAGTCATTTGTTTTACTTTATAAAAAGGGATTGATTTACAAGGGTAAATATATAGTTAACTGGTGTTCAAGATGCGGGACGGTTCTTTCGGATGAAGAAGTTGAACATGAGGATGTTCCGTCAGCTTTCTGGTATATAAAGTATCCTTTTGCTGATAATCCCGAAGAATATATAACGATTGCTACAACGAGACCGGAAACAATGCTTGGAGATACTGCTGTTGCAGTTAATCCAAGTGATGAAAGATTCAAGAATGTAATTGGTAAAGAGGTAATTCTGCCCCTTGTAAATAAAAAAATTAAAATTATTGGAGATATTCACGCAGATCCTCAAATGGGAACAGGTGCACTAAAGGTAACTCCGGCTCATGATCCAAATGATTTTCTGATCGGTTTAAGACATGATCTGGAAGTAATTGAAGTAATGGATAAAGAAGGAAAGATAAACGAAAATGGTGGAATCTACAGTGGTTTAGATAGATTTGAAGCTAGAAAAAGGGTAGTTGAAGATTTAAAGGAACAGGGATATCTGATTAAAATAGAAGAAATGACACATTCTGTAGGAAAGTGTTACAGATGCGGAACGTTGATTGAACCTTCTCTTTCTGATCAATGGTTTGTAAAGGTAAAACCCATTGCTGAAAAGGCAATTGAAGCAATTGAAAAAGGAGAAGTAAAGTTTCATCCCGATAGATGGACAAAGGTATATCTTCACTGGATGGGTGAAATACGTGACTGGTGTATTTCAAGACAACTCTGGTGGGGTCATCGAATACCCGTGTGGTATTGTGAAGAATGTGGAGAAATAATATGTGAAGAGACCGACCCTGATGTTTGTCCAAAATGCGGAAGTTCCCAACTTAAGCAAGATGAAGATGTCCTTGATACATGGTTCAGTTCTCAACTATGGCCTTTTTCAACTCTTGGCTGGCCTGAAAAAACAGAAGATCTGAAAAAATTCTATCCAACATCAGCACTTGTAACAGGTTTTGATATTATATTTTTTTGGGTTGCAAGGATGATTATGGCCGGATATGAATTCATGGGAGATAGGCCATTTGATGATGTTTATATAACTCAGCTTGTAAGAGATAAGAATGGGATAAAGATGTCTAAATCCCTGGGAAATGGAATTGATCCCATTGAAGTAGTTAAAGAATACGGTGCAGATCCAATGAGATTTACACTTGTAAGATTGATTCACGGTAACGATATTAACCTTGATATAAATTTCATCGATGCTAGTAGGAAATTTGCTAACAAAATATGGAATGCCCTCGTCGCCTTCCGGCAGCATATTCTTTAATAAGGAAACCGCCATGAGTTCGGCAACCTGATCAGGAAATTTGCTAACAAAATATGGAATGCTACCAGATTTGTACTTATGAATTTGGATAACTTTAAAAGAATAAACCTGGATAATGAAGAGCTGGAGCTTGAGGATAAATGGATTATTTCCCGATTGAAAGAAACTATCGAAACAGTTGAAACTGCTCTTGATAAATTTGAATTCAACGTAGCCGCAACGAAAATTTATGCATTCTTCTGGAATGAATTTTGCGATTGGTATATTGAATCAGTAAAAAATAGATTGAGAAGTGAAGATAAAACAGGAATCATTGCTCAAAATGTTCTAGTTAAAGTTCTTGACAGTTCTTTAAAACTTCTTCATCCATTTATGCCTTTTGTAACTGAGGAATTATGGCAGAAACTTCCAATCGACGGAGAATCAATAATGATACAAAAATGGCCTGAAATAAAAGATTTCAAACTTAATGAAAAAGCAGAAAATGAATTTAACAGACTTATGGATATAACAAAGGGGTTGAGAAATGTAAGAGCAGAGATGAACATTTCTCCTTCAAAGAAGATAGAAGCTTATTACATTGGTTCTAAATCTGACGAAAGATATTTGAATATATTAAAACTTCTCGGGAACATTTCGAAAATTACCAGAAAAAACGAAAAGATTATGGGAAGCGCCAACGCTTATACCGATGATGGCCAGATGTACTATATACTTCTTGGTGATATTGATCTTCAAACTGAAATAAAAAGGCTTGAAGACAAAAAAAAGAAATTTCTCAAGGAAATAAAAATGTTTGAAAAGAAGTTATCAAATGAAAATTTCATAAAGAGAGCACCAGAGGAAGTTGTTAGTGAAAACAAGGAAAAGTTACAGATGAACCGAGACAACCTTTCAAGAATTGAAAAAATTATTGGGGATCTAAAATCATAATGAAATATGAAGAAATAATAGAATACTTATACACTAACAGACCGTACGGAAAGATTAAGTACGGTCTTTTCAGGATAGAAGATCTTATGAATAGATTGGGAAATCCTCAAAAAAATTATAAAATAATTCATATAACGGGTACTAATGGAAAAGGAAGTGTTTCTTCATTTTTGCAAAATATGTACAAATATTCAGACTATAAAACTGGTCTTAATATTTCTCCTCATATTGTAGATTTTAGAGAAAGAATTCAATTAAATGGAGAAATGATTTCTAGAGAAGATGTTGTGAAAATATTCTCTGAAATAAAGCCTTATATAAATGAAATGGACAAAATGGGTGAGGAATATGCTCCAAGTTTTTTTGAAGTTGTTACAGCTATGGCATATCTTTATTTTGCAAAAAAAAATATTGATATAATGATTTCAGAAGTTGGACTTGGTGGAAGATTCGATGCTACCAATGTTATAAAAAAACCAGTTGCAACAGTGATAACTGAAATTTCTCTAGATCATACAAAGACTCTGGGTTCCACTGAATTGGATATAGCTTATGAAAAAACGGGAATATTGAAGGAAAATGTTACATTAATTTCTGGAGTAACAAGACCAGTTATAAAAAAACGAATAATAGAGAGAGCAAAAGAAAAGAATGCAGAGATTTACTTTTACAACAAAGATTATCAATTTAAAAATTATAATTCTTCAATGAACAATAACTCAATTGATTATTATGGAGAAAACATTTTTAAAAAAATTAAGTTCAAAATGAATGGTTCTTTTCAAGCTAAAAATCTTTCTACTGCTATAAAAACATTCGAAGTTGTTGAAGGCAAAAAAATAAACGAAGAGAATATGAGAAAGGGTATTAATAATACAACCTGGCCCGGGAGATTTGAATGTATTGAATACAAAAACAAAAGAATAATTCTTGATGGAGCACATAATCTCGATGGCACCATAAGTCTTGTAAACAGTATAAAAGAATATTTTCCTAATAAGAGATTCACACTTCTATATGGTAGTTTGTCAGATAAAGATTTTTCAAACAGTATAGATATTCTAAAAAATATTGCAGAAAAAGTCATTGTGACAAAAGTTCCAAGTAACAGGTCCAAGGACCCTTATGAAGTTTTTGTGCAATGGAGGAAAAGACTTTCCAATACAGAATATTATGAAGATTTCAAAGAAGCGTTTGATAAAATATTAAAAGAAGAATGTAAGGATCTTATTTTTACTGGTTCTTTGTACTTGATCAGTGAACTGAGAAATCTTATAACCAGAGGAGATGAAGAAATTGCTCGCAGGTTTAAGATGTAAAATACTTGAAAAAAAAGAATTGGGAATAGTAGTTGAAAACAGTGGATTTTTATTTAATATATTATGTTCTGAATATACTTTGAAAAATGTTGAAGTGAATAGTGAAATGCTTATTTATACTCATCTTCAAATTTCTCAGGATAAACCACCACAACTCTATGGTTTCTATGATAAAAAAGAAGAAAATGTTTTCAAATCTTTGATAAAGGTCAATAAAATCGGCCCAAAGGTCGCTATTAAAGTTCTATCCTCTTCAACTCCTGAAAAAATTATTGAGTATATCGCATCAAAAAATGCAGATGGCTTGAGTACTTTACCAGGAATTGGAAAAAAAACAGCTGAAAGACTTATAATAGAACTATCTGGTCTTTACGAAGAGATTGAAATGAAAGAAGTAAAATATGAGAATTCGGAAGATGCGATTGAAGCTTTATTATCTTTGGGATTTGACAGAAAAACAATTTTAAAAGTTGTTAAGAAAATATGTTCATCACATGGTGATCTTGGAAGTTCAGAGATCATAAGAAAAGCCTTAAATATTTTGAAAGGTTAATAAAGTTTCTCTTTTAAAAAAATCAATTTTGATTTATAATATTTTTGGAACGGGAGGTAGAATATGACCTGTATAATTTTAGCTGCTGGTAAAGGAACTCGAATGAAATCTAAATATCCTAAAGTACTTCACGCAATTATGGATATTCCAATAGTTAATTGGGTTGTTAAGACATCAAAAAAAATATTAGCTGATGAAATAATTGTTGTAACTGGTTACAAAGCGCAACTTGTAGAGGAAGTACTTCCTGAAGGCACAATATGTGTTAGGCAGGAAGAACAATTAGGTACAGGTCATGCAGTAAAAATGGCTTATGATTATATACCTGATGATGAAGTTGTTATTCTAAATGGAGATGTCCCGTTTATTTCGGAAGATTCATTAAAAGATTTTTTAAATTTCAGAAAGAAAAACCATTTACAAGCTGCTGTACTTTCAATGATTTTAGATAATCCTGCTCATTATGGAAGAATAATTCATGGAAAGGAAAGAATTGAAATACGAGAATTTAGAGATACAAACGAAGAAGAAAAAAAGATAAATGAGGTTAACAGCGGTATATATTGTTTTGATGGGAAATTTTTAAAGCAAGCTCTGAATAAGCTGGATAACAATAACGATCAGAAAGAATTTTATTTAACAGACACTCTTGGTATGGCAAATAAATCAGGTTCTTTAATTGTAAAAGACAATTTTGAAGTATTGGGAATTAATGATCGCAAAGAGTTAGCCTTTATGAATAAAATAGCTAAAACAAAAATAAATGAAAAACTCAGTGAATCCGGAGTAACGATTTTAGATCCTGATACAACCTGGATTGGTCCTGAAGTTGAAATTGGTATTGATACGATAATATATCCATTTACATATATTTCTGGAAAAACAATTATTGGTGATGATTGTAAGATAGGCCCAATGACTAGACTTCATGAAAGTAACCTTAATGATAATGTAGTTGTTCAAAGATCAGAAGTAGAATTCTCAAATATAGAAAAAAACGTTTCAATTGGTCCCTGGTCAAGGTTGAGAAAGGGAAATATAATTGAAGAAAATGTGAAAATTGGTGATTTTGTTGAATTGAAAAAAACACACATCGGAAAGAATTCAAAGGCTCAGCATTTATCTTATCTTGGAGATACAAAATTAGGAGAAAATGTAAATATAGGTGCTGGAACTATAACATGTAATTATGATGGGAAAAACAAGCATAAAACTGATATTGGAAATGGAGCCTTTATCGGAAGCAACAGTTCCCTTGTTGCACCTATAAATATAGGAAAATCTTCCTTGATAGGAGCGGGGTCAGTTATAACTGAAGATGTACCTGATAACTCTTTAGCAATTGGAAGGGGAAGACAGGTTACGAAGAAGGATAGAATCAAATAATAATGGAGGTTTAATATGTCATTTAACGACAGAGAGATGAAAATTTTTTCTGGTTCTTCAAATATTGGACTATCGAAAAAAATCTCGGAATATTTAGGAGTTCCACTTGGAAAGTGCCAGTTTTCTACTTTTTCTGATGGAGAAATTAATATCAAGATTAATGAAACTGTTAGGGGAAGACATATTTTCATTATACAATCTACGTGTGGCCCTGTGAATGATAATCTTATGGAACTCTTTATTGCGATTGATGCATTCAAGAGAGCCTCTGCAAAATCTATAAATGCAATAGTTCCATATTATGGATATGCAAGACAGGATAGAAAAGCTCGTGGAAGAGACCCGATAACCGCTAAACTTGTTGCTAATCTTTTAACCGAAGCTGGTTTATCAAGGGTACTAACTATCGACCTTCATTCTGAACAAATTCAAGGTTTTTTTGATATTCCTCTTGATAATCTTTATAGCTTTCCTGTTTTTTCAAAGTACATATTGAATAGTTTTGTATGTACTGAAAACTGCGTTGTAGTTTCTCCAGATGTTGGAGGAGTAAAAAGAGCAAATAAATTTGCTACAAAACTTGGAGTGCCTTTAGCTATCTTAGATAAAAGAAGACCAAAGGATAATTTTGTTGAAATAGTAAATGTTATAGGAGATCTTAGAAAAGTCAAGACAGCTATCTTTTTTGATGATATAATAGACACCGGCCGTTCTCTAGTTGAGGGAGCTGGGATACTAAAAAAGAAAGGAATTGAAAAAATTTACTGCTGTGCAACTCACGGAGTCCTTTCTGGAAAAGCTAAAGAATTAATTCAAAATTCTGTAATAGATGGTGTGTTCATAACTGATACAATACCTCATGCAGAGTTACCTGATAAATTTTACGTAGTTTCTCTCGCAGAACTTTTGAGTGAAGCAATTTCGAGAGTTTATAACAATGAATCTGTTAGTATCATGTTTGAATAGAGGAGGATTTAAATGCTAGTTAGAACCATTGAAGCAAAAAAGAGGGATACAAATAAAAAAGCAAAACATCTATTAGAGGAAAATATTCTTCCAGCTGTTGTTTATGGTCCGGATATTGAAGCAATGCCTATCGAATTAGACTTAGTTGAAATCAGGAAATTTATTGATTCCGTTGCTGAAACAACACCATTTGAAATTAAAATTAACGGTGAACAGCATCATGCTTTCTTAAAAACTATTCAGAGACATAAGGTTAAAGATAGCTTGATTCATCTTGATTTTTTTGTTCCTGCAAAGGGACACAGAATGGAACTTAATGTTCCTTTGAATTTTGTAGGCGAGCCTGTTGGATTGGAAAAGGGTGGTAAGTTCAATGTAATCCATTCTGAAATACCAGTTTCTATTTTACCAAAGGATATGATAGATGAAATTAAAGTTGATATCAGCGGATTAGACATAGATGATCATATCTTAATAAAAGACTTGGATATTCCTGAGAACATCAGATTAAGATTAGAGGAAGACGAAGTTGTAGCAATTCTTCAACATCCTAGATTGATGGCTGAAGCTAAAGAACCTGAAGAAGAAGGAACAGATGTAGAAGTAGAAACAATTAAGGAACAGGAAGAAGAAGCACAAGAATAATAGATATAATAAAATGAAATTAATAATAGGATTGGGAAATCCAGGCCCACGTTACGTTTTTACAAGGCATAACGTGGGTTTCCTTTACGTGGATAGAATAGTTGAAAGATTTAGATTTAAAAAAGAAAAAATTACAAAATTATATGAAGCATTCAGTGGAGAATTTGAAGGAGAAAAGGTTATTTTAGCTAAGCCTATGACCTTTATGAATCTTAGTGGAATAGCTGTTAATGATTTGCTTATTTCCAATGGTTTAAATACAGAGGATTTATTGATTGTTTACGATGACGTATGGTTGAGTTTGGGAAAGCTTAGAATAAGAAAAAAAGGAAGTGCCGGAGGCCACAACGGTTTAAAATCAATTATAAAAAATATCAATACTGAAGTCTTTGAAAGAATAAGAATAGGTGTAGGTCCTCTTGAAAACGGTGAGGATCTTATAGAATATGTCTTAGGAGAATTCAGTGATAACGAATTGAAAATAATATGGAAGATTATTGATAAAAGTGTCGATGCAACAGTTGATATGTTTAAGCAAAATATCGATGCAGTTATGAATAATTATAACGGAGAAGTTTTATAATGGATTTCAAACTGACAACAAAAATGAAACCTCAAGGAGATCAAGATATCGCAGTAGAAAAATTAGTAAATGGTTTAAAAAGAGGGGATAAATATCAGACTTTATTAGGAGTGACTGGTTCCGGAAAAACTTTTACCATCGCTAATGTTTTGCAGAAAGTACAGAGACCAGCACTTGTAATATCACCAAATAAAACTTTAGTTACTCAGTTATTCAGAGAGTTTAAAGGTTTTTTCAAAGAGAATAAAATAGAACTTTTTATAAGTTATTATGATTATTATCAACCTGAGGCTTATATTCCTTCAAAGGACATCTATATAGAAAAGGATGCTCAAATAAATGAAACGATTCAGAGAATGAGAGTTTCCACTTTAAAAAGTGTATTAACCAGAAATGACACAGTTGTCGCTGCTAGCGTTTCTGCTATTTATGCAAGCGGTAATCCAGATGATTTTAAGGGACTGAATATAATTCTGAATGTTGGAGATACTATATCCAGAAAGGAATTAACAAAGAGACTTGTTTCAATTCAATACAACAGATCGGAAGATATTTCTTCATCAGGGGTTTTTCACATTAAGGGAGATGTGTTTGAGATATTTCCTCCCTATGAAGAATACGGAATCAAAATATTCTTTTTTGACAACGAAATAGAAAAAGAGAACCAAAAAGGTTCAATCAAACCAAAAGAG
>CAZGZM010000009.1:0-20806 GCA_964529955.1 uncultured Thermotogaceae bacterium | reverse complement strand
TCTTTTAGTTATTCTATATTTTTCATATTTTTTTTAATGTATAAATTTTAAATTATTTATAAACAGAATTATTTCTATATAAATTTGAATCCTTGAAAAAAATTGAGAATATTTTTTTTAATCCTCCCTAATCGCATTTAATTTCCAATAATACCCTATATTCTAATTTGGATTTTTTTATAGTGAAATGATATATTATTAGTATTCCAGTATGTTAGTTTAATTAACTAACTTATAACGAGGCGAAAAATTTGTTAAGTAAATTAAAGAAATCAGAGATTGAAATAATAAAAGTACTAAGACAGAATCCTCTAATATCAAGAGCAGATCTTTCAAGAATAAGCGGTTTCTCCAAACCTGTAATTTCATATGCAGTTTCAGATTTAATAGATATCGGTGCAATTCAAGAGGTTAGAACTGGTGAAAGCTCTAGAAGAGGCGGCAAGAGACCAATCCTGATTTCCTTTGTTTCTGATTTCAGATACATAGTAGGAGTTGATATTGGAGGTAATAAAATTATCTCTATTTTATGTGATCTGGATGGTAATGTAATCAATAAATCGAAACACATCAGCAAAGGTATAAAAAAAGAAAAGGATCTTCATAAAAAAATTAAGGAAAGTATTAACTCCGTAATCAATATTCCCTCTGAAAAGATATTGGGAATTGGTTTAGGTGTACCGGGAACTACTGATATTCATAATGGATTTGTACATCACTTACCAGCTTTTGAATTGAATAACATACCTATGAAATCAATGCTTGAAGAAGATTTCAAAGTTCCTGTAATAGTTTCTAATGATGTGACACTTAATGCTTATGGAGAAATTTGGAAGGGTGCGGCCACTGATAAAAAGAATGTTTTCCTAATTGCTATCGGTACTGGAACAGGTTCGGGACTGGTAATCAACGGAGAACTTTATCCTGGAGCAAACAACCTTTCAGGAGAAATAGGATATATGATAACCGACTGGTCTGCTGAAAAAAATAAAAAAATAAAATCCTTTGGTAATCTGGAGTCCTGGTTTTCAGGAAACGGCTTCGAAACCAGAGTGAAGGAAGAACTGGGAAGAGAATTAACATCTATTGAATTCTTTGATTCAATTCCTAAGGATAAGAAAATAAAAGATATTTTCTATGAAGGATGCAATCATTTCTGTTTGGCTATATCTAATATATTAACTCTTCTCGATCCCGGACTGGTTGTTATAACTGGAGGAATCGGCTATAACAGATACAATGAAATCATGGAAGTTATTCGTCCAATTCTGAAGCAAATTGTTCCTTCAGAAATATTATCCAAAACAGAGTTCCGAAAAGGAAAACTTGGAGAATTAGGGGTCGCCTTTGGTGCGACAAAAATTGTACATGATACGTTTTTTGTATAAAAATTATCTTTTCTCAAATGGAGGTGGATTTATGAAAAAAGTTCTATTTTTATTAGTACTTATTAGTGTGTTACTAGTAACAGGGTTATTTGCAAAAACAACAATAACCTATTGGCAGTATTTTTATCAGACAAAAAAGGATACTATCAATGAGCTAATCAAGGATTTTGAAAAGGAAAATCCAGATATTGAAGTAGTTCACGAAACATTCCCATATGCAGATTTTGGAACAAAGGTCGCTTCATCAATTCCTATCGGTAGAGGTCCTGATGTTATAACACTTTATTACGGATGGCTTCCTTCTTACGTAGGAGCAGATTACCTTATTCCATTACCAGAGAAATACTTCCCTGAAGAATTCATTAATGAAAACTTCTTCAGCTTCGTAAAACCAGGTGTTACTTACGAAGGAAGTATTTATGCATTACCAATCGCAGTAAGATCATTAGCACTATTCTACAACAAAAAATTATTCGAAGAAGCTGGCTTAGACCCAAACAGCCCACCAAAAACATTGGATGAATTACTAGAATACGCTCAAAAACTTTCTAAATACGATGGTAAGGGAAATCTCATTCAGGAAGGATTAGGAGTACAACCTAACAATCAGGGTCACCACTGGTTCAGAGAAATCTTAGTTAGACAGTTCGGAGGAACTCCATATACTGATGACGGACTCATGGTAGCTTACGACAGTCCTGAAGGAAAAGAAGCATTCAAATGGTATACTGATCTTTCAACAGAGTACAATGTTGGATTCCCTAACTTTGTAACTGATGACAGAACAGCTTTCAACGCTCAAAAAAATGCTATGTTGATCGATGGTTCATTTGCAATCGGTAACTTTTTGAAGAACAAAGCATTAGATTGGGGAGTAACGACAATTCCTTCAAAGGATGGAATCGAAGCTAACTTTGCTTCATTCTGGTGTCATGGAATCACAAAGAATGTTGTTGAAGACCCTGCAAAGGAAGAGGCAGCAGCAAAGTTCTTAAAATTCATAACATCACCTGAAGCAATGGAATTATGGCTCAAAAATGTTGGTGAACTTCCAGCTAATCCTACTTTAGCAGCTCAGTACAATGATGATCCAATTTACGGACCTTTCCTACAGGGATTGGAATATGCAAATTCAACATTCTTTGTTGATGAAGCAGCTCAAAGAAATGTAATTGTTGATGCTTTTGATAAAGTATATTTAGAAGGTCAATCACCAGATACAGCTATTGATGAAGCTGCAGCAATAGAACAAGAAGTACTTGACGAATTCTACGGAAAATAAATTTCAACAAGAGAGCGTTTTAAACGCTCTCTTTAATTTTTTTATTTAAGAGTTTTTTATTAAATGCTTTTAAATAAGAGAGGTAAAGAAGGGGATTATTAATGAAGTTAAGAAAAAAGAGAATTTTAACAGCGTATTTATTTTTAGCAATTCCAATGGTTTTCTTTATGGTAGTTCGTTTTTGGCCAATGCTTTATTCTTTCTGGATGAGTTTTACTGACTGGAATTTGCTTTCTACAGCTCCAAAAAATTTCGTTGGATTAGCAAATTATCAGTACATCTTTGGAAATGAAGCGTTTGTTAAAAGCTTATTCAATACATTCGCATATGTTCTTATAGGTGTTCCGATAACAATTGTTCTCTCTCTATTCATTGCGATCCTGCTTAATAGAATTATCAGGGCACAGGGGCTTTTCAGATTATTATATTTAATGCCCTTTATTACTCCAGTAGTTGCAGTTAGTTGGGTATGGAGATGGATATATCAGCCGGTACCGACAGGTATTCTTAATAATCTCCTGGTCGCTATTGGATTGGACGCACAGGGTTTTATAAACAGTCCAACTCAAGCTCTTGTATCAATAGTCATTACTACGGTATGGATGAATTTAGGTTATTGTATCGTAATATTCCTTGCTGGTCTTCAAACTATTCCTCAGGATCTAATTGAAGCAGCTAAAATTGATGGTGCAAACAGAAGACAGAGTGCAATGAAGATCACTATTCCTTTATTGAATCCAATAATATTATTCATGGTCGTAATGCAGAGTATCTCTTTCTTAAGAATTTTTACTCAGGTGTACAACATGTCAAGTCAGGGAACAGGCGGACCTTTAAATTCAACAAAAACAATCGTTCTTTTCATATATCAGAAGGCTTTTGTAGATTACGATATGGGAATCGCTTCAAGTGCAAGTGTCATATTATTTGCCATGATAATGATTATTACTTTCCTTCAGTTTAAATTCGTCCGAAGAGACACGGGATATTAAGAGGTGGTATTGAATGCTGAAATCAGATAAAAGATTAAATATTGGTGTTTATATTTTTCTTGGAATATTGGCTTTTTTTATGATTTTTCCTTTCTTGTGGATGGTTTTATCATCATTTAAACCTTCCTGGGAAATTTTTCAGACAAATATTTTCCCACAGTACCCTACAACAGAAAATTATACTTATGTACTGGAATATTCTAATATAGGAAGATGGTTTCTAAACAGTCTTATAATAGGAGGAGTAACAACCGTCTCTGTTTTATTCTTTGATTCACTTATTGGATATGTACTTGCAAAATTTGAATTTCCGGGAAAGAAAATAATTTTTGCCCTTATAATGAGTACTCTCATGATTCCTACTGAAATGCTTGTTATCCCATGGTATGTAATGGTTGATAATTTTGGATGGGCTGATACTTATTGGTCAATAATGTTTCCGGGGATGATAACCGGTTTTGGGATATTTCTGCTCCGGCAGTTCATTTCCACTGTTCCAGATGACTTAATTGATGCTGCAAGAATAGATGGTATAAGCGAATTTGGAATTTACTGGAGGATAATTCTTCCTCTTGTAAAACCTGCTTTAGCAACACTTGCGATCTTTAACTTTATTGGAAACTGGAATGCTTTCCTCTGGCCATTAATTGTTACTTCTTCAAGCAGACTCTATACAATGCCTGTTGGATTATCATTCTTCTCAAGCGAAAATGTTACTCAATGGGAAATAGTTATGACCGGTGCAACAATTTCAACAATACCTTTAATTATTTTCTTCTTGATTTTCCAGAAACAGATAATTAAAGGAATTGCCAGATCAGGTTTAAAGGGGTGATTATATGAGAATAATTGATTCACATGTTCACTTTCCATCAAAAAATTTTCTAGGTGAAGGATGGAAAGAAGATAAAAGAATGAAAATTGAAAGCAAATGGCTGGATAAAGAAAGAGAAAAATGGAGTCTTGCATGGCGCTTTCCACCAATGGAGAAAATAGAGGATCAGGATAAATTAATTCAGCTCTGGTATGAAGAAACCGTTAAATATGAATTGGATAAGATTGTTTTTGTCACTGGTGGAGGAAATGAAAACCTACTGAATATTGTTAATTCTCATCCAGATAAATTTTTAGGATATTGCCATCACAATCCAGAAGAGGAAAATGCTGCTGATATTCTTAAGAAATATATAGGAAAGGGATTGAAAGGATACAAAATCCTTGCTCCTAAGGTCGACACTATTATTTCAGATAAGAAGTTTTATCCAATTTGGGAAACCGCCCAATCTCTTGACATTCCTATACTATGGCATTTCGGAATAATGGGAGGAGCAGGAGGTTTATCAAATCATGTAAATATCAATCCGATGGTTTTTCATAATGTTGCTAAGGATTTCCCAAGATTAAAGTTCATTATTCCGCATTTTGGATGTGGCTATGTCTTTGAAACATTGCAACTCTGTTGGACCTGTCCTAACATATATATTGATACAAGCGGATCAAATCAGTGGATGAGATGGATGCCATACGAATTAAATCTTGAAATACTTTTCAGAAAGTATTATGAAACCATTGGTCCTGAAAGGATTATATTTGGAACAGATTCAAGCTGGTTTGGAAGAGGTTTTTCAGAAAAATATCTAAATGAACAAATGAGATCCATGGTTTATGTAGGGTACAAACCTGATGAAATAGATATGGTTCTGTATAAAAACATTGCTGATATTCTTAAACTTGATTAGGAGAGGAAATGAAATTTTCAAAGATTTATAAAGACAGGGTTTTAAATGAATGTTTTAAAAATTGGGTTGAATTATTTCAAAAAGATTTGCTGAATGTCCACAAAGCGCATCTGATTATGTTAAGTGATCAGGGTGTAATCTCAGAGAATACAACCAGAAATATAAAAAAAGCCATTGAGATTTTACAAAAGGATTTTAAAATACCTGATAAAATTCCAGAAGAAGTTGAAGATCTGTACTTCCTTTTTGAGAAGCAAATGGAAAATCTCATCGGCTCAGATGCTGGAGCGCTACATACTGCAAGAAGCAGAAATGATATGGATAATACAGTTTTCAGACTATTTCTGAGAAAAAAACTCCTTAAATTGATGGATAAATTAATAAAATTGTCTAAGGTAATCCAGAAAAGACTCTATTCAGATGACAGTGATAATTTAATAATTCAATTTACTCATGGACAACCTGCAAATGTTTCAACTCTTGGACATTATCTTTCTGCTTTTTTAATTGATCTGTTGGAGAATATGCAGGGTTTAACCACTGCTTTGCACAACCTCAATCGTTCAACAATGGGAGCCTGTGCAATTACAACAACTGGATTTAATATAGACAGGAAGGAAGTTTCCGATCTTTTGGGATTTGAGGATATTGTAACCAACTCCTATCATGCGATAGTAACATCTCATTGGATTGAATACCCTTGCATGTGGCTTAAAAATCTTATGAGCGATATAACAAGACTTGCAGCAGACATGATTCACAAGGCATCATGTGAAGTGGCTATTTTAGACTTTCCAGATAATCTTGTTCAAATCAGCAGCATTATGCCTCAAAAAAGAAATCCAGTAATTATTGAGCATATTAGAATTCAAGCAGGTTTAGCAATGGGTATATTAAATGGTCTCCAAACACTTATGCACAACAGTCCATATCAGGATATAAATGAACTTTCTGATGCACCCGTTAATGAATTTAATAATGGTTTGAAATATATTGACAGCGTAATCGATCTCCTAAGCGAAACCCTTGAGAATGTGAAGGTTAATGAAGAAAAAGTTAGAAAAATTTCTCAGGAAACTGGAACAACAACCACTGAACTTGCTGATTTTCTTGTTAGAAATAGAAATCTGGATTTCAGAACAGCACATTCCATTGTTTCATATTTTGTAAGAAGCGGTTATAATAAAACGGAATTGTTAAATAAATTTAAAGAAATCACTGGAAAGGATCTCGATTTATCCTTTGATCAATTGGATAAAATATTATCTCCAGAGAATTTCGTAAAGGTTAGAAAAGTTACAGGTGGTCCTTCAACTGAAGGAATGGAACCTGTTAATGAAGAAATAAAAAATAAATTATTCGGAATCGTTAAAGAAGCGAACCATATTTATGAAAGAATATTAAAAAGTGATAAGGAAAGGGAGAAAAGATTTAACGAATTATGAATTATGTCTGTTTAAATGATTATCGAGATACATTAATAGAGGAACTTAAAAGAAAAAATATTATTATGAATGAAGGGGTAAAAAAATATATCCAGGAATATGGAGGTCCCTTTCATGATTTTCTCAAGGAAAATATTGAAATAGCCCAAAAAGAAAATCTACCAATATGTCAGGATACAGGATTGATAGAATTTTTTGTATTTCTACCATATAATGTTTGTTTGGATCAACCTATCCAAAATTTTCTTGATTTAATAGTTTCTCAAACTTACCTTGAAAATGATTTTAGGTTTTCTTCAGTTATAGAACCTATAGGAAACAGAAAGAATGCAAATGACAATTCTCCTGCCATTGTTCATATAATCCAGACTAATGATAGCAAGATAGAAATCAAATTTCTTGTCAAAGGTGGAGGAAGCGAAAATCTTTCTGCTCTTTTCATGATGAAGCCTTCATCAAGCGAAGATGAAATTATGGATAAAATTGTTTCCTATGTTGAAGAAAACGGAGCTAGAGGTTGCCCTCCCCTTAATATTGGTGTAGGTATGGGAGGTTCTTCAGAAAAGGCAACTTTCCTTTCAAAACTTGCTCTTTTAGATCCCTTTGAAAAAAGGAATGACAAAAGAATATACAGAAATATGGAAAATCAGTTGTTAGAGAGAATCAATAAACTAAATATCGGATTTCAGGGATTGGGTGAGGGAATAACGGCATATTCTGTTCATATAAAAGAACATCCAACTCATATTGCAACTCTTCCACTTGCTTTAGCATTCGATTGTTATATTTCTCGAAGGGGAGTTGTTCAGATTGAATATTGAACTAATGGAAATTAGAAATTTCATCAAATATTCTGGTGAAATGATTGTAATGAGAGATGCAGCTCAAAAAAGACTCATCCGTGATTTTAAAAATAATGAAACTCTAATTGATTTAAATGGGAAGATAATCTTTTACGCTGGTCCAGCAAAAAAACCTCAAAACAAACCTGTAGGAGCAATCGGCCCAACTACCAGCGAGAGAATGGACAAATATCTCGAATTTCTCTTTGAAAAGGGAGTTATTGGAACTGTAGGAAAGGGCAAAAGATCAGACCTGGCTCGAGAACTCTGCAAAAAATACAAAAGGGTGTATTTTGTTACTCCAAGTGGTGCAGCAGCAGCTCTTTCAAAGTGTATTACTAAACATGAAATTCTACTTTATCCCGATCTTCAGACAGAAGCGATCCAAAAAATTCAGGTTAAAGATTTCCCTCTATATGTTGCTATAGATATATTCGGAAATTCCATTTTCAGTAAATAATTGTGAAAATAGAAAATTTATTTAAAGCGAAGGCCACCGCTCCCTTTTTGGCTCTTTTTGCTACTGCAACCTTTGGAAGTGTTTTTCCAGTTATTAAAGTTGTTAATGATATGATGAGTATTGAGGGTGGAGATACCCAGGCTCAACTATTCGTTGCTGGAATGAGGTATTTTCTAGCAGGCGTTTTCATGGTTACTTACATGCTCGGAATAAAAAAGAAAAAACCAAAAATTACAAAACGTAAGTTGCTTATTTTCTTTGGAATATCTTTGATTTACACTTATTTTCAAAAGGCGCTTTTCTACATTGGTATAGCAAACACTTCAGGCATGAAAGCAGCTTTATTAATGTCATCTGTTACTTTGTTCACTGTTTTTGTTTCTCCTTTCTTTTTTAAGGATGATAAGGTTAATTTCAAAAAGATAATAAGCCTTATTCTGGGATTCGCAGGCATATTCTTTATAAATTTCAACAAGGATTTTTCCTTCGATTTTTCTCTTATTGGAGATGGATCTCTCATAATGGTGGGAATACTCGGTGCATTTTCCATAGTAGCTGTAAAAATAGCCTCCAGAAAAATTCACCCATTTGAAATTACAGGTTTTAATACATTTATTGGTGGTTTTTTACTAATAATAACAGGAGCAATTAATCTTGATTATTCACAATTAAATTTCTCTTTCCTTTCCATTCTTCTGATAGTATATCTGGCTGTTGTAACTGTTGTCGGTCCATCAATTATGAATACTCTTTACAAATATCATAAAACAGGAGAGATATCATTTTATGGTTTTGGGGTTCCATTATTCGGCTCGATTTTTTCAGCAATTATTTTACCTGAGGAAACCTTTACTATTAATATTTTAATAGCCCTGGGAATGATAATTTTAAGTTTAATGATTCTAAATTCAAAACTTAAGATCCCAATTAAAAAAACTTAAAACTGTACTAAAAATTAAAATTCCTAAAACAATAATGTATAAATAACTGATAGTGATTTTATAAAGTATAATAATTAAAAAAAAAACTATCTCTTTAACCAAATTAAGAAAATATTTTTATATATTCTCTCTCTTTATGTTTTACAACATATAAAAAAATGTTAATATATTATATACAACCACGAAAGGAGTCTGTTTATGATAAGCATAGTAATTGTAGGCGGAGGATTTAGTGGAATGTTTCTTGCCAACGAGTTAATAAAAAGAGGCAAAGAACAAGTTATTCTTATCGACAAAAAGGAATATTTTGAAGTAACCTATGCAATTCCAAGGGATCTTGTAAATCCAGAAAAACTGGAATTCAATCCCAGAAAGTTATACAAAGATATGGTCCCACATAATTTCACTCTTGGTGAAGTAAAGGAGGTATTTGGAGATTTTGTGCAACTTGATTCTGGAGAAAAAATAGACTTTGACTATTTGATTATCTGTACCGGTTCGAATTACGAATCACTTCCATTATTAAAAGCAAACAATGTTAAAACTATTGAAGAAAGAGAAACTCAAATAAGAGAAGAAAGAGAAAAGATAAAAAAAGCAGAAAGAATTTCTATTATAGGTGGAGGTCCCGTAGGAGTAGAGCTCGCTGGAGAAATTAAATGGAAGCATGAATATAAGCTAGTCAACATATACCATTATGAAAACAGATTAATAGAGAATTTTTCTCCAACAGCTTCCAGAATCGCAAAGAATCTTTTGCATAAAAGAGCTGTACAAATTTATTTAAACGAAAATATAATTCAAATGAAAAAGGATACATTTAAATCTGCAAAAACTGAGGAAATATTATCAGGAGATATATTTTATCAATGCACTGGAGTTAAACCATCAACTTCATTAATGGAAAGAGCTTTTCAGGAATCATTTGATGCAAATGAGAACATAAAAGTTGATAAATATTTTAGAGTTTTTGGAAGTAATAATATCTTTGCTATAGGAGATTGTTCGAATATTCCTGAAGCAAAAATGGGATATTTCGCAGAGCTACAGTCGAAATATTTATTTAAGTTTCTCACAAAGTACATTGACAACGATAAAAAATGTCCCAAAATGAAACCCTATAAACCACATTCAAATATAGGATTCATTACTATTGGGCCAAAAAAGGGAATTGCTCAACTTCCCTTTGGTGTGTTTACGAACAAATTATTGATGAACTTAAAACAAAAGGACATATTTATTAGTAAAACCTTTTCTAAATTTAAAAGGTAATCTTTATATTTTGTATCTTTAAAAATCATCTTTGACAATAATCCATTTCAAGGGTAAAATTTTATGAATGGTTAAATTTGATTTGTATGAACAAGATTTAGAAAAGGAGTTATTTTAATGATTAATGGAAAAAGAGAAAAGATTAAGAAAATCCTTACTGAACCTGAATTTGATAAGGAAGTAACAGTCTATGGATGGATAAGAACTGCCAGATTTTCGAAAAACGTATATTTTATCGCAATTAATGATGGTTCCTGTTTTGACAATTTACAACTTGTTATAGATGATATTGAAAATACACCAAAGCATTTACTTCTAACAGGGGCTACAGTAAAGGCAACTGGAAAAATTGTTGAATCTCCTGGAAAAAACCAGAAAAGTGAAATGCTGGTAAGTTCACTTGAAGTAATCGGGCAATCAGACGAAAAATACCCACTTCAAAAGAAAAGACATACTCTTGAATTTTTAAGAACAATGCCTCATTTGAGATCAAGAACAAACACTCTATTCGCTGTGTTCAATGTTAGAAATGAACTTGCTAGAGCAGTTCATAATTATTTTCAGAATAAAGGCTTCATGTATATGAACTCTCCAATCCTCACAAAGAGCGACTGTGAAGGTGCTGGAGAAATGTTTCAGGTCACAACTCTTAATTTAGAGGAAATCGATAAAAAAGAAAATCCTCTTGATTACTCACAGGAATTTTTCAAAGAACCTGTAAATCTTACTGTAAGCGGACAGTTAGAATCAGAACCATTTGCACTCTCTCATGGAGAAGTTTATACATTTGGTCCAACTTTCAGGGCCGATCCTTCAACAACTCCAAAACACGCATCTGAGTTCTGGATGATTGAACCTGAAATGGCTTTCTATGATTTCGATGATCTTCTGATACTAATAGAAGATTTTATAAAATCAGTGACTGCAGATGTTAAAGAATCCTGTCCTTCTGAAATTGCTTTCTTCAAAAGATTTATCAATAAAGAAATTGACAAAAGATACGATGCTATTTTAAATAATAAATTCGAAAGAATCTCATACACCGAAGCTATTGATATCCTTAAAAAAGCTAAGAAACCTTTTGAAAACGAAGCTGTATGGGGAGAAGATCTTTTCTCAGAACATGAAAGATATTTAACTGATGAATATTTTAAGAAACCAGTTTTTGTAACTGATTATCCTGCTTCATTCAAAGCATTCTATATGAGAGAAAATGAAGATGGAAAAACAGTTGCTTGTCTAGACTTGCTTGTTCCATATGTAGGAGAAATTATCACCGGTAGTCAGCGTGAAGAAAGATACGATGTTTTAAAGAGAAAATTAAACGAAAAGGGAATGGATGAAAGTATTTATGATTGGTACTTAGATATAAGGAAATGGGGAAGTGCTCCTCACTCCGGTTTTGGATTGGGATTTGAAAGATTGATAATGTATCTCACAGGAATAGAGAACATCAGAGATACAATTCCATATCCAAGAAATAAAGGAAAAATTTACTAATCGAAATAAACAAACAAAGGGGTTGATTAAAATAATCAGCCCCTTTTTTAATCTAAAGTTCTATTTTATACCTTCCCTTAGAGATGATAGTTTTATCATCTATTTGAAGCGTTGGTTTTGATATAAGAACATCATAGTGAGTTTTGCTTTCATTTTTTCCTCCAAAATCAATATTCATTCCGAATCCAAAATGAAGCGTTCCGAGTTTCTTTTCATCTTCTATCATTTTTCCGCAGATTTTAGTTTTAGAGTTCATCCCAATACCAAGTTCTGCAATTCTATAAGCATTTTCATCATTTATATCATGGAGAAATTCTATCAATTCATCAGCCTGCTTACCGCCAATAATTTCATTAATTTTTCCATCTTTCAAATTTAATGTGACATTTTCATATAATCTTCCGAGAGGTGAAATAGTAATGTCAGCAACTATCTTTCCATTAATGGAATCCTCAAGTGGAGCAATAAATGCTTCTCCAGCTGGCAAATTTCCCCATAAACCGGATTTGTTATATATTCCATTATCAGGATAAGGAGCTTCTCTCCCCTCTATGGAAAAGACTACATCTGTTCCTCTTTCAGTTTTAACTTTTACATTTTTACCCTCTGATAAAAATTTACTTACAATTTCAGCTCTTTTCATCACTTTATAATAATCCTCATTTAATCCATGAATGAACATATCAGGAGAAACACAACCCATACTGGCTATTCTTGTTCCAGATTTTGTAGCATTCAACCTCGCATAAGTATGACTGAGAGACTTATTTGTCAGCAAAAGAGTTACATCCGACTCTTTCATAGCAACCGCAACTATTTCAGGGGGTTCCTGACCTCTATATTGTCTTGGATTCATTGTAAGTATTAAAGGATCAACATCAAAAAAGGCTGCTGCAGTAAAAAATATATCAGAACTCTGACACATTTCAGTATCAGTAATGATAACTAATTTTTCTCCAGCTCTTAATCCCATATTTGTTTCAAGAACGCTTTTTGCTATTTTTATATTATTTAAATTCATTTTTTCTCCCCTTTTCTCTCCTTAATTAAAGATGTCAATTATTCTCGTGTTTTCAACGTCTACTAAACCCAGGTCAGAAAATTTGTAATATGGACTTACAGTGAGTGCTAAAACCGATAAAAACAGCAGAGGATTTTTATGCAAAGCACCATTTTCTATCATTTTATTTTTAATATTTTGCATAATTTCAGCAGTTGAAACTACATCATCATCCGTTATTACTCCACCTATAGGAAGAGGCAAGAATAATATTTCATCGTTTGTAAGATAAACCATGCCACCTTCATTCTGCAACACAAAATCAACAGCTTTTTTCATCTCTAAATGATTCTTTCCTACTACCAAGATATTATGGCTATCATGAGAAAAGGAAGAGGCAAAGGCTCCGCTTTTCAATCCTAAACCCTTAAGAAAGCCTCCTTTATTTTTATCTGGAAGTCTTTTTCTACTGAAAACATTCACTTGAATCAAATCTGTATTTTCTAAAGAAGGTATTCCTCCTATAAAGGAAATATCTTCTTTAATAAGTTTTGTTTCGGAGTTATCTCTATTACATAAAACTATATTTGTTTCCCTTATTCCCTCTGCATCAAATTTAAATTTTCCAATATTTATTTCACTGAAATTACATTTAAATTTGAACTTTTCTTTATTTTCAGTTTTGCATACTTTAAATTCATATATATCCTTACCCTTTAAAAATACTCTTTCAGGGATTATTTCTTCAGGCGATTTAATAGTAAAGAAACTACCCACTTTTCCAGGGGATATCATTCCATAATTTTTCAAATTTAGATATTGAGCTGGTCTTAAAGTAGCTGAAGAGACTGCTTCGATTGGATTCATACCTAATTTAATAGATAAATTTACTATACTGTTTAAATGTTCCTTTATCAGTCTGTTGGGAAAAATATCATCTGTAACCAGTAAAATCCTGCTTTTATCCTTTAAAGAATTTATATAATTTATATTTTCTGAAGTAACTGATTTAGTTTGAATCATCACCCACATACCTTTCCTAAGCTGCTCTTCGATTTTCTCAGGATTAGTTAATGTATGATCTGATGTAACTCCTCGATAGATATATCTTGATAATTCCAACCCTTTAAGAGTCGGACAGTGTCCTTCAATCAATAAACCATTTTTCTTCGCTTCTTCAACTATCCCAACGAGTTCTTTATTACCTCTTATAAGTCCTTCATAATCCATGACCTCACCAAGGGCAATAATCTTGTCATTCAAGGATAAATTTTTAACATTTTCATTTGTTATTTCACTATTCTCGCTTTCAAGATTGTATCTCGTTGTAGGAACACAACTTGAAATAGCTGTAAAAATATCCATTGGGAGATTTTTGGAATTCCTTTCCATAAATCTTATTCCTTCTTCTCCAAAGACATTGGCCATTTCGTGGGGATCCTGAAGAATGACTGCTGTGCCATGTTTCATTGCCTGTTTCACAAATTTAGCTGGAGTAGCTAAACTGCTTTCAATATGCATATGAGAATCGATTAACCCTGGAATGGAATAAAGATCTTCCAGATCAATTATTTCTCCTTCTAAATCTTTATTGAATTCTCCTCTTTCTACATATTCAAACTTCTCATTGATTATGCTGAACCAACCTTTGTAAAAATTATGACATACAACATCTAATATTTTTGTATTGATAAATATTTTTCTATTCATCTCTACCTTTATTTATTAGAATCTTAACCGCTTTAATAGCTATATCAATAGCTTTCTTTTCGCCTATTTTGAATAATTCTTCCTTTTCAGCTAATGTAGGCTGTTTTTCCAACCATATATTAGAATCAGTTGAAACTATTGCTCCAACTTTTATCTGCCTTATAGTTCCTAGAACAAATGCAATAGAACATTCCTGCTCAGCTGCTTCAACATGATATTCTGTAAGAAGCTCATTTAATTGAGGATTCCTTTTGTAATATGCATCTCTTGTATAAGCTAAACCAACTTTAGACTCAATATCCAAATCCTTCGAAGCCTTAACAAGAGCGTTAGTAACATCCAGATCAGCAATTGCTGGAAATCCAAGCGGAGCATAATCTAGTGAAGTTCCTTCACCCCTATAAGCTCCAGTGATAATAATTGGAGTCCCTATCTTTGTGTCTTTTTGTCTACCACCTGCTGAACCGACTCTTATCATAATTTCAGCTCCAACCTTTATTAATTCCTCTATTGCAATTGATGCTGAAGGACCACCAATACCTGTTGCACAGACACTGACCTTTTCTCCATCTAAATACCCCGTATAAACATAATAGGCTCTATTCTTTGCTATCAGTTTTGCATTTTCCAATCTTTCAGCAATTCTTTCGGCTCTTCCCTGATCTCCTGGAATTAATACATATTTCCCGACATCTCCAGGTAAACATCTTATATGTTTTTGTACTTCCATTTTTATTCCTCCTCGTTAAATGCCATACATAAATCAGGATTCAATTTCAAATACACTTTTTCATCTTCATTCCACAAGGCTTTATGAACTTCTATTTCAGCCTTAACTACTTCTTCATTATTGATCTGAATCATGTATAAAATCGAGTCTCCCTGAAAAATTTTTGATTTCACTTTACCAATAATAGTATTTTCCCTCTCCTCTTTTTCCAGTACCAAATTTTTTTGTCTTGTGAATACGATTCCTTTTTGATTAATTTTTACTTTTTTGCTTCTTTTGCTTTTTATAATCTTTCCTTCAACATTAATAAATGCGTATTCTTCGCTTAATTCTTCAATCTTTCCCCTAGCCATTTCCTGAAACCCCATAAAAGTTGCTACAAAAGGCGTTTGAGGTTTATAATAAATATTTTCTGTATTTCCCTGCTGTTCAATTTTTCCCTTATTCATGACAGTTATGGTATCTGAAAGCGCAATGGCCTCGGACTGGTCATGAGTAACATAAATAGTTGTAATTCCCAGTTTCTTCTGTATCTTTCTGATTTCGGATCTCATTTCAATTCTCAAATTTGCGTCCAGATTAGAAAGCGGTTCATCCATAAGCAGAAGATCAGGTTCAATTACAATTGCCCTTGCTATTCCAACTCTTTGCTGCTGTCCTCCAGATAAGTTTACAGATAACCTGTTTTCAAATCCTTTTAAACCAACCATTTTTATCGCACTCATTACTCTTTTCTTTATTTCACTCTTTTCAATTTTTCTCATTTTCAAACCAAAGGCAACATTATTGAAAACTGTTAAATGAGGAAAAAGCGCATAATTTTGAAAAACCATTCCAAAATTCCTCTTATGGGATGGAATATTGTTATACAGCTTGTCATTAATCAATAGCTTTCCTTCTTTTACTTTTAAAAATCCTATGATAGTTTTCAAGGTAGTTGTCTTCCCGCAACCGCTTGGCCCAAGAAGAGAAACGAAGTCTCCTTTGTTTATTTCCAATGAAAAATCATTCAATATATTTTTATTTTTATCATATCCAACACTAACATTTTCCAATTTAATATAAGCCATAAGAACCTCACATATATTTTGATGTATTCAATAATTTTTGAGAAGATAGAACAATCAATACTGTAATTCCAATTAACAAAGTGGATAAAGCTGCTATACTAGGATCATAATAATATTCCATATAAGTCATCATTACAATTGGAAGAGTACTTACACCAGGTCCAGTAAGGAAAAGAGAAATAGGAACATTATTAAATGATGTTATAAATGTTAGAATAAAGGCTGAAATCAACCCAGCACTGATATTAGGCAATACAATCAGGAAAAAAGCCTTAACTCTTGAAGATCCAAGACTTACTGCCGCATCTTCCATTGATGATGGAAAGTTTACAAGAGTTGAGAGAACGTTTCTTATAACAAATGGAATAACAATTGCAACATGTCCAATGAGAAGCGTAACTTCAATGGAGAAAAGATTAAGATTAACAAAGTACCTCATCAAAGCTAACCCTGCAACCATTTGTGGAATTATAACTGGTAAAGTGGTCACAAATTCTATGAACTTTTTTCCAAAGAAATTGTATCTTGAAGTGATATATGCAACAGGAACTCCAAGAAACATTGCAAAAAGCGAAGCTAGCAATCCTATTCTCAAACTTAGAAAAAAGGCATCTCTGAACATACTCATTGATATTACTTTTTCAAACCATTTCAAGGAAAATGAATCTGGAGGGAAATTTAAATTGTTATTACCTCCAAATGAAGCAATGAAAATTATAAAAAATGGTCCAATTAAAAATATTAAAACCAGTATAAGTATTATTCTAGGAAATTTACTTCTCATTTATTTGTCCCCAGCCTTCCAATTCTTTTCAGAACAAAATTAATAAGATATGTCGTTAAAAACATTATCATTGCTATAGTTGTTGCCATTGTCCAATCGAGTGTTACATAAGCCTTTTGATATAAAAGTGTCGAAAGAGTCAGAACTCTGCTTCCACCTAAAAGAGAAGGTGTAACATAAGCAGTTATGCATCCTGTAAACACTAGAGTTCCTCCGATTATCATTCCTTCAACAGTAAGAGGAAACTTTATTCTAAAAAAAGCAACTATATTATTTGCACCAAGACTCTTTGCAGCTAATTCATAATCCTCTCTAACATTTTCAAGCGAACTAATTAGAGAAAGTATCATAAGAGGCATAAATAATTGCAATAATCCTACAAAAATCGCTCCCTCTGTATACAATAATTTCACAGGTTTTTCTATAAGCCCAAGACTTATAAAGGTATTATTAATCAATCCATTCTTACCCAATATGATAAGCCATGCAAATGTTCTGGCTACAGGGTTTGTCATAAGAGGTAAAACTATCAATGTCATAATAAAAGTTCTCCATCCCTTTTTCTTGATTGATATAACAGCTATTGCAGCGGGATAAGAAAGTATTATAGAAACAATGGTTACAAAAACTCCTATGTATAGACTTCGAAAATAGGCTGTATTTGATGATCTGGATTGAAAAAATTTTAAATAAGATTCGAAACTAAAGCCCTGTTCGGGCTGGTATATACTGTTAAATACCAGCACGAACAAAGGTAATAAGAAAAAAACTAATAAAAATATAATACACGGGAATATTATGTACAATAACTTTTTATTTTGAATCATTCTTTATCTCGTATTCAGTAAATATTAATAAGCTATTCTTTCATTCCACTCTTCTAACCAAGCATCTCTGTTAGCAACTATTTTATTCAAATCATAGAAAATTAGGCTGTTAACAGATGTACCGTAAGTTAATTTAGAAGCAATGTCATCAGGAACGATAACATTTTTGTTTGTTGGTGAATCAACGAGATCCAATGCTTCAGCTAATTGAACATCCTGACTTAACAGAAAATCTACATACTTATAAGCAGCGTCCACATTCTTTGCACCCTTAATGATACTCAATGTACTCATGAAACCAGGCACACCCTCCAATGGGTCAACCCATGCAAAATCTAAATCTGAATTCAAGTAACTTCCCCATGCAAATCTTGGAACAGGAGCAGCCCATACTTCGTCCATTTCAAATAGATTTTGAAGTTCAGAGGATCTTGTATAGAAAGTAACTATCTTATCTTTAACTTCTTCATATTTTTCAAAGCCGACTGTCAAATCCCAGTCTTCTTCATCTCCTCCAAATATTTTATTTGTCAAGATCATGAATGCAGGACCCTGAGTAATTGTAATATCAGGTAAGGAAACGTGCTCTACAATACCATCCTTAAATAAGTCCTTCCATGAAGTAATGGGTTCTTCAAATTTATCGGCTCTATATACTAAACCCAGTGAATATACAGCATATCCAATAGCATAATTTCCCCCAACTGGATCCTGTGCAAAGGAGAAAACATCATTATAGTTTTCTAACTTTGTAACATCAATAGGTTCGAAAAGATCAGATGCTTTACCTAAAGCGCTATAGTAATCAGCAAACTGTGCAACATCAATAACAGGATTTCCCTTTTGAGCTTCAAGTTTTGTAAATCTTACAGAATTATTTCCAAGTTCTCTTACTACCTCAATATCATATTCCTGTAGAAAGGGTTCTGCAATATTTTTATCCAGAAGATCGAGGTTATAGCCCCATGTAGAAACATTTACAGCTTCAGCTGCAAATAAAAATCCGACTACTGAAACCAACAAACATACTAAAACAATTTTTTTAAACATAATAAACACCTCCAAAATAATATTAAAAAATGATATTGATAAATATGTTGTTATTATAACAAAAACTATCGGGTAAAAAGAATGAAAATTAATAAAATAATTAATAAAAATTTTTTGAAAAAAGTTGTTATATTACTTTTTTAAAAAATCAAAAAATGATAATATTTATTATAACTTTTAAAAAGGAGGAAAAAAGTGAATAAAAAACTCTTATTGATTCTTGGGATTATTCTAATAGTTTTTCTTTTTAGCTCTTGCTTACCTAATGTAACTACCGAAAAACTATTGATCAAGATGATCAGTCAAGCAAGGGCATATGTCAATCCCCTATATCCATCATATGATCTCGATCTATTTGAAGTAAAAGCTTTACCTTCAAACGATGGAACCGCAACAAAGGTTGAAGATTTCGATACATGGGTATTCTCTTTTTGTGATAATTTACAACTAGAAGCTGTAGTTGCTACCTACACTAACAATCAATGGATAAACACAAATTTTGAAGATTTTTGGATGGAAGACCTTGCTATACCTGAAGGTCTTTATATTACTTACGATGTTCAGGATGCAATTAATCTTATCAATAACAAAAATCAGGATTCACAGTTCTATGGTTTTATCTTCAATATACCTATGGATTATATATTTCAGGATTATAAAGATCCTGAATATAAATTCAAGTTTGTTGAAGGACCTTTAGGGCCTGGATCATTTGCTCTTGTAGGATCAGTAGAGGGATACGTTAACTTTACTGACTTTTAGAAATTAGTATTAAGAAAGAAGGCTATCTTCTTCATAAAATACTTACTAATAAGATATAATATATTTAACTTATTATAAAAAAGAGAGGAAGTGAAAGATGTGAAGAAGGTAGTATTTTTCTTGATGCTTATTTTAATAGCATTAATATTCTCAGGATGTCCTCAAATTGGTTATATCCTGGGTGTTCAAATTAATGGATTGGGAGATGTTTCAGTAAATCCAGCTAAGCTTTTGTACACACCTGGAGAATCTGTACAACTTACAGCTACACCACAATATGGATGGGAATTTACTGGATGGACTGGAGATTATATTAGTCAAAATCAAACGATTTATTTAACAATGAGTGGAAATTTACTGATCACAGCAAATTTCTCGCCATTATCACCAACAACTCAAATTGTAATTGAAAATTCTAATAATGCATATTCAATTTCCGGAGTGAAAAGCACACTCACAAATCTTGGTTATTCAGTGCATGAGAATGATTTGAATTATTACATTCCAAATGTTTCGTATGACAAAGCAGTTATTATAACAGCTCCATATACTAACTTTTCATCTTCTGCAGTAAACAACATCGCTAATTATCTTTCTTCAGGGGGTAAACTCATTCTACTAGCTGATGGAAGAAACAGTTCCAATATATATTTGAATAATCTGATAAGCCAACTTAATTCAAAATTCGTGGGAATAAATTTCTCCTATGGAACAAGTTCATTCTCAGGATATAACGATAATATCTATTTCTATAATACATCACTTGGAGATTACTTTAACACAGGAAATATAAAAATGTATCATGGATGGAATATTGTTAACGCACCAACTAACATTAAGGTCGCATATGCTACAGGAAACGCTCCAGAAAATGAAGAAAAATCAGATGAAGAAATAATTGATGAAATAGGTATATATCTAGATGTAATTGTAGCTGAGAATTGCTACTATGGAAAAGTAATTGGATGCAGTTCCATGGAAGTCTTTAATAATGCAATGGGAGCTCCAAGAA
>CAZGZM010000008.1:0-21574 GCA_964529955.1 uncultured Thermotogaceae bacterium | reverse complement strand
TTTCAAAAATAGATGGATCTTCATTAAACTTCCATTGATATATATTTTTCAAATCTCCAAAACCTTCGTCAAAGAAGTTTATACCTATAATTTCATTATTTTCCATAATGAATATCATTGCATAGTTATAATCAACAACAAACAACATATAATTCTTCGATGTCAAATCAGTATTAATTAGATTTAATACTGAATGTGGCTTTATAGATAAAATATCAATTCTCGGGAACCCTGAAGCCATTATTTCATTTTCAAAATCTGACAATGTCGTTTTTTTTGCAACAACAAAAGTTGGTATTAAAGTACCCTTTTTTATGCTGTTAAACTGATTAATTGAATCGATCTGAACATCTTTTGGAGGTAAAGAAAACTGCATTGCTGCTTTAAAGTTTGCAACACTCAAGAGAGTTTTCATATTTTTTACAGCTGGAATTTCAATCGATTGGTATATTACCTTTGTGGGATTAATACTTGATACAACTATTTCATCTATCGGTAAACTGTTATGAAGAAAAAAAGCCTTAGAAGCTTCTTTAAAAGAATTCTTTCCAAAATTTAAAACTCTAAATATTGGTATAAGTTTCTTCTTTTTTATTAATGCTCTGACTATTTCTGTATATTCTTCATTTTTATTAATAATTGTAATCTTTGGAGTAAACATTCAATCCTCTCCCTAAAAAACAATCCTCCCCGTTACTGGTAAGATTTTGAATTCTGTATTATCTGAAAATTTAATCGTACTTGACCCTTTTAATATAGCTACTCTACCTTGACTGTTATATTTTAATACCAGATTATCCCTTTTAACAATATTATCTAAAACAATATATATACCATCTGATGAAACAAACTTTTTAGTTTCTGGATTATAATATACATATTGATCTGATAATGTTCTTTTTGCCTCAATTCTAAATTTTTCTAAAAAAATACTTAATCTCTGTTTTTCAAAAATAATATTACTTTTGGTGTAAAAATCACTAGTATAAATTATTACAAATCCAAAACCAATAATAGATAAAGAAATTATTATCAAAACTTCTACAAATGACAATTTATGCCAGCGCTCCCTGCATTGAATAGATCGCATCATACATAGAATAAGCAATAAATCCAACCATCAAACCCACAAACATTATCATAATAGGTTCAAGTAATGATACTAATGCTTTAATTCCAGTATCCACTTGTTCAGCATAAAATTCTGCAACTTTGTCCATTACCTCACCAAGTTGTCCTGTTTCTTCGCCAATTGAAACCATACTAATTGCAATAGGTGGAAAAATATCTTGTTCTTTAAGTGCTTTGTTTAATTCTTCACCATCTTTGATTCTATCTATTACTATAACCATCCTTTTTATAATCTTTGGCCGCTGGGTTACTTTTGCTGATAATTCTAAAGCCTTAGTAATTTCTACTCCACTTGAAACGAGTATAGATAAGGTTTTTGAGAATCTTTCAACTGCAGTTAAATTTCTTAATTTTCTTACAGGAGGAAAAATATTCCCAAAAAAATCTTTAACGATCATTCCATATTTCGATTTCATGAATAAAAACATTACAAAAATAACTCCAATAGCTGCTGGTATAACAATAGGCCAATGATTTTCTAACACACTTTTCATATCTAACAATAATTTAATTACTCCAGATGGAGTATACATTGATCCAAACGCTGACAAAAGATTTGGTAATATAAAAAAAGCAATAGCAAAAACCATTATTATGGCGAAGCCCATAACAAATAGAGGATAAGCCATCGCTGATTTTATTTTATTTTGTATTCTTTGCTTCCCTTCATAGTACTCTGCTATCTTTTCTAAACTTTCTTCTAATGTTCCTCCCTCTTCAGCTGATTGTATAAGACTTAAGAAAAAATCATCAAAAACTCCTGTTTCCGTAGCCGCTTCGTAAAAGCTTTGACCTGATTCGATAGAAATTACTGTTTGAGTTAGAATTTTTCTGAATTTTTTGGAAAAAGTTTGTTGAGAAGATAAAATTTCCAAACTATCTCTAATTCTTACACCAGAAGAAATCATAGTAGCCATCTGTCTAGAGAACAAAGCCAATTCACCCAATTTAACCGGGAAAAAAACTAAATTAGATGTTCCCAAAGAGGCGCTAATCTCCGAAACGTTTCTAACAGTATAACCTTGCCTACTGAAAGTTTGAATAATTTCTAACTCTGTTCTTCCAGATATTCTTCCTCTTTCAACTTTTCCTGAGGGATTTATTACTTCATATTTAAATTCTGCCATTAAAATCCTTCCTTTTTTTCAAGTAAAGTAATGACTTCTGCTGCAACATATCCTTTATAGAAACCGTTTCCCGATTTTGGTTTACATGAAATCCTTTCAAAATCCAAATGCAACATTCTAGATATTTTTTCCTTTATGTTTATAATGAATGGATTTATTTTAATGTTTTCTAAAACTATAATACTGTCTATGTTGATAATTTTAACATATTTTCCTATTTTCCCAAATATTTCACATAGGAATTCTTCACTATTTCGATTTTTATTTTTTTCGTTTTCAGGAAACAAGAGTCCTATATTTCCTTTATTAACCGCTCCCAAAATTGAATCTATCATTGCATGAATAAATACATCTCCATCAGAATGGCCAATAGAGCTAATTTTTTCACTTATTAGTATTCCACCAAGCTTTAAGTTACCCTTTGTTAAATCTAAAGGATGAATATCATAACCAATTCCTATTCTATTCATCAATTAATCTTATAGGCATTATGATATAAAAATATCCTTCTATATCAAGGGGATTTAATTGAACGGGTAAATTATAACCAACAAATCCAAGTTCTACATCATCAGAATCAATTTTTCTAAGAGATTCAAGTAAATATCTGGGATTCAAAGAAATTTTGATATCTTCTCCTTCTTTTTTTACAAAAATTTCTTCATGCGCTTCTCCCTGCTCTGGACTTGATGACTTAATACTAATTACATCATCTATTATGTTCATTAAAACTGAATGACTACCTAATTTCGCAGTAATTTCTGATCTCTTTGTAGATTGAATAAACAAATTCTTATTTACTATAACCTTTGCTTTAAATCCTTTGGGAATAATAACTTTGTAATTTGGAAATTCTATATCTGCGATTCTAGTTACCAAAGTGGTATTATCAAAGGTAAAGGAAACCTTTGAATCATCAAAACTAATCGATAAATCATCAGAATTAGATGTTCTAAGAGTATTTAATAATTCAGACATACTTTTCAGAGTAAGAAAAAAGGAAGACTCGATATTTTTATTAATTTTTTCTTCAGTTAATGCCATTCTAAATCCATCAGCAGCAACTATTCTTAGAAATCCATCGTTATATTCCCAATAAAGACCGTTTAAGTGTTTCATTAATTCGTCTTTATTAGCACAAAAAATGGCTCTTTCTAACATAAGTTCTAGAACTGAAAGAGAAAAATGTATCTCATTATCTACATTTGCATCTTGAAACTCAGGAAACTCTTCAGGATTCATTGTTGGTAGAGAAAAAACAGCTTTTCCACTTTTAATAGAGATATTATTATCTTCTTTTTCAAATATAATTTCCTTTTCAGGCAAACTTCTTACAATTTCCTTTAATAAAATAGCTTCAACTACAAAGGATTCTAATTCATCTGGATTCAAAACCTGAATTTCAGTCTTAACATAAGTTTCAAGATCCGTAGAGATTAATTCAAATGTTTTTTCATCCTTCTTCTTGAACATTACTCCTGAAAGAATCGGTCTAATAGTCTTTGAAGCTACTGCTTCACTTACTCTATCCATTCCAAATGTTATTTGTTTTTTATCAACTGTAAATTTCATAAAACACCTCCCAGGTATATAATTATTTTACAACATTTTTTTTAAATATACCAAGGAAGCTTTTATGAAGATTTATAATGCATATTGGCCCCGGAAAAAACAAAAATGCTATGAAATGCAAAGAGATAATGCCAAAAATTTAGATTTGCATTTTAATAAGAAAAACATTTCCATAATAGGTGGAATTGATTTAAGTTTTCCTAAAAAAAATTTAGCTTTATCAATTTTAGTAATATTGTCTTATAGAAATTTGAGCTTATTGAATGTTTTTTTTCATTTATCAAATGTTGCGTTTCCTTATATAAGTGGATTATTAAGTTTTAGAGAAGGTCCAATTATAATTGAATTACTTAAAAAATTTAAAGGAAATATTGATGTTTTTTTTATTGATGGTCAAGGTATTGCACATCCTAGATACTTTGGTTTAGCTTCACATATTGGAACAGTTATTAAAAAACCAACCATAGGTGTTGCAAAAAGTCATCTTTATGGAGAGTTTGAAAAACCTGAATCTTTTAAAGGATCCTTCAAAAAGATTACTAAATCAAATAATATTTTAGGTTATGTATTAAGAAGTAAAGAAAAATGTAATCCAATTTTCATTTCTCCAGGAAATTATATTGATTCAAAAAATTCTCTTGAATTAGTAAAAAACACTATAACAAAATATAGATTACCCGAACCTACAAGATTAGCTCATAAATATTCTCAATTTTATAAGAAAAAAATTATTTGTTTCTAAAATACACTATAGAAGCAGCTCCCTTGATTCCAGCATCTTCAACTAAGTTGCTTAGCTCAATATTAAAAGTGTCTTTAAAACTTGGCCACAGATATCTTGAAGTTTTTTCAATCAAAGTTTTAAGTAAAATATCTCCAGCTTTACTAACTCCTCCCCCAATAATTACATACTCAGGATTAAAAATATGAACATAATTACTTATTCCAATAGCCAGCATTGTTGTCACTTTATCTGTAACAAGTTTAGAAACCAACTCGTTATTTCTTGCAGCATCAAAAATATCTTTTGCGGATAATTTATCTATTTTAAAAAGATATGACTCTGGATATTTTTTATAATATTCCTTTGCCTGCCTTACTATACTTGGTGCAGAAGCATAACTTTCAATACATCCGTGTGATCCGCACCCACAAAGAGGCCCTTCTGGTTGAACTATCATATGACCTAGTTCTGCTGCAAAACCATTAGCTCCAACTAAAAGTTGATTATTAATTATTACTCCTCCACCTACACCCGTTCCAAGAGTTATTCCAATTATATTTTTACATCTTCTATGTTTTCCAAAAGCCCATTCACCGAGAGCAAAGGCGTTCGCATCATTTTCCACAAAAGATTTTATATTCGTAGTCTCTTCCAAATATTCAGTTAAAGGAGCATATTGCCAATCTGGAAAGTTTGGAGAAAAAAGAACCATGCCAGTATGTCTATCAACAGATCCTGGAGATCCAACACCTATTCCAAGAATTTCTTCCTTTGGTAAATTTTCATTTTTTAATATTTCCAATACAACATATCCAATTTTAGCAATTACATTTTTGAATCCATTTTCTACATTTGTAGTTATAATTTGCTTCTTCAATATATCTCCATCACTATTTAGAAGGCCTATTTTTGTCTCTGTGCCTCCTAGATCTATTCCAATTGCTTTTTTTTTCATATTTTCACCTATGTATTGTCTTTATTAATTAACTTTAAGAATTCTTCATTATTAGTTGTCTTCTTCATTTTATCAACAATCAATCTTAGTCCATCTTCCTCACCAGTAGAAGAAATCATTCTTCTTAATATCCATACAAGCTTTAAAATATTCTTTTCAAGCAGTAATTCTTCTTTTCTCGTACCAGAAAGCATAACATTAACTGCAGGAAAGATTCTTTTGTTAGCTAATTGTCTCGACAAAACTAATTCCATATTTCCAGTACCCTTAAATTCTTCAAAAATAACTTCGTCCATTTTGCTTCCAGTTTCAATTAAAGCTGTAGAAATAATCGTTAAACTCCCACCATCTTCAATATTTCTAGCAGCACCAAAAAAATGCTTAGGTTTATATAAAGCTGCAGGGTCAACTCCTCCACTAAGAAGTTTTCCACTGGGAGGAACATAAAGATTATAAGCTCTTGCAAGTCTGGTTATGGAATCTAAAAGGATGACCACATCATATTCAAATTCAACTAATCTTTTTGCCATATTAAGAGCCATTTCAGCTACTTTTATCTGCTGTTCAGGATGCATATCAAATGGTGCCGCTATAACAAAAGCATCAGTAGTTCTTCTCAAATCTGTTACTTCTTCGGGTCTTTCATCAATTAGTAATATTATTCTAAATGTTTCTGGATTATTAAGAGCAATTCCATTGGCTATTTCCTTTAGTAATGTTGTTTTACCTGCTTTTGGGGGAGAAACTATCAAACCTCTTTGTCCTTTTCCAATAGGAGAAAACAAATCAATTAATCTACAACTAATATGTTGTGGTTGTATTTCTGTTTCTACCTTGTATTGTTCTAAAGGATATATCGGGACAAGATTTTGAAAATCTATCCTTTCTGACGCATATTCAGGAGCTTTGTTATTAATTGCCTCTATTCTCAAAAGAGCAAAATATTTTTCCCCTTCTTTTGGTTTTCTAATCTGCCCCGCAACTGCATCCCCTGTAGCCAAGTTAAATTTCCTAATTTGAGATTGACTTACATAAACGTCATTATTACTAGGCAAAAGATTATTATCTAAAGCTCTTAAAAAACCGTATCCACTATCAGAGACTTCTAATATTCCTTCATAGAAAAAATAACCTAAAGATTCTGTTTGAGCTTTTAAAACAGCAAATATTAATTCTTTTTTACTCTTTTGAGTGTAATTTGGAATATCATACTGTCGTGCTAATTTATAGACATCTCTAATAGGCATTTTTTCAAGTCTTTTAATATCATTTTCTACCTGAATAATTCTATCTTTAGATTTTAAGTGATCAATAGAATTTCCGTTTAATTTTTTTTCATTCCTGTTTTGGAAGTTTCTTTGCCCGTTCTTTGAAATATTTTTTTTATCCTTTTTTAATCGTTCTTCATATTTTTTTGTTTTAGTTTCAGTACTAATCTTTTTTTCTTCTTTAACCCTTAAAGGAGCTTTTTCTTTCTTTTTAACAGTTTTACTGGGCTGATTATTATCTTCTCCTTCTACTAAAGTAGAATCAATTTTAGACAATGTTTCTTCAATTAGATCTAAAGCTGAATCATCTTCAATAAAATCAAGTGAAATCTGATCGTTTTTTTCAATTTGGTTAGTTTTTTTCTTTTTGATATGTTTTTTTTCAGTATTTTTCTCTTTCAAACTTTTTCTGCGTGGACTCATTTGTTATGCGCTTAAAAAATGCACCGATTAAGCACTCCCTCCTTAATTATTAAATTTTTAAATAATAGCATTATTTTCTTTGAAATCAATTATATTATACATTAAATTAGGGAATTTTTAAAAGGAATAACTATTAGTAGAAAAATGGCTACAAAAGTAGCCATTTTATTCTTTACTATCTGAAACAGTTTCATCAACAAGTTGGAGAATTACTAATTCTGCAGCATCTCCTCTTCTAGTACCTATATTAAGAATTCTAGTATACCCACCATTTCTATTGGCATACTTTGGAGCGATATCATCACAGATTTTCTTAACAAGTTTTCTATCACCAAAGTTTCTATTAATCTGTCTTCTTATTGAAACATTTTTAGCAATTATTTCTTGAACATCTGAATTTTCTCTTTTTTCTTCAATTTCTTTAGTATAACTATATGCTTTCTTTCCTTTAGTAATTATTGTTTCAACAAGTGGCTTAACTACTTTGGCTTTTGTCTTAGTTGTGATAATATTTCCATGTTCAAAAACTTCTCTTGCAAGGTTTTTCAACAAAGCTACTCTTTGATCGTGGGGCATATTTAATTTTTTCTTATTTACTCGATGTCTCACTGGAAAGCCTCCTATTCTTTTTTCAAGACGATACCAAATTTTTCTGTAAGTTTATTTAACACTTCTTCTCTAGATTTTTCTCCGAAATTTCTTATCTTTAATAAATCTGATTCGGTTTTATTTATTAAATCACCAAGAGTATTAATTTTGTCCCTCTTTAAACAATTTAAAGACCTTACAGATAAATCCAGTTCTTCAATTAATTTTGAGCTTAAAGAATCATCTTCTGTTTCTTCAACCACAGGAGTCTCAGTAACAGGTTCTATTTGAGCTTCTTCTTGCTTTATAACTGGCATTTCAGGACTTTCTATTTCACTTATAACACCCTTATTACTAAGATTGCTTGATATTACTTCAAGGTGCTTAGATAATATTTCAGCTGCTTTAAATAAAGCTTCAGAAGGTTTAATTGATTTTTTTGTCCATACATCTAAAATCAACTTATCATAATCAGTTCTTTTTCCAACACGAATATTTTCAGTGATATAATTAACTTTAATAACAGGGCTAAAAATTCCATCAATATAAATCATTTCTATATCTCTTTCAATTTCCATCTCTGAAATTGGCACAAATCCTTTACCTATTTCAGCATACATTTCTGCATAAGTAAGCGCATCCTCATTCAAAGTTGCTATATATTGATTAGGATTAACTACTTCTACTCCTGTAACTGTTTTTATATCTCCTGCTTTCAAAACTCCAGGACCTGTTTTTTCAAAATGAAGCTTAACAGGATCTGAAAACTCTA
Organism: uncultured Thermotogaceae bacterium; assembly: GCA_964529955.1. Lineage (GTDB taxonomy): Bacteria > Thermotogota > Thermotogae > Petrotogales > Kosmotogaceae > JASGMR01. The sequence goes on along the minus strand of CAZGZM010000008.1, from coordinate 13,014 downwards.
ACGCAGGTTTTAACTGTACTTTTTTTAAATTTAATATCAATTCTAAAATATCTTCTTTTACACCATCTATAACATCGTATTCATGATATTTTCCTGGAATTTTAAGTTTAGTTATTGCCATACTTGATATTGAGGAAAGAAGTATTCTTCTTAAAGCATTACCTATTGTGATGGCATATCCCCTTTCTAAAGGACTGAGAGTAAATCTACTGTAATAACTATTTTCATCTTCTTTTTCCTGTTCAATTTTAAAATTTTTTGGCCAAACAAATTTTTCCATTCATTCACCCTTTTGGGCTTACACCTCCTTCCCAAAAAGCTATAAAGTTATTTAGAATAAAGCTCAATTATTGATTGAATATCAACAGGTATTTCAACTTCATCTCTTTCGGGATTTCTTAAAAATGTTCCTTTAACCTCATCATAATTGACTTCTAACCATGATGGTGTTGAGATATTTTTGGATATTTCAATAGCTTCCTCAACAGGAACTATTTTCTTACTTTTTTCTCTGAACTCAACTACATCTCCTGGTTTTACAAAATATGATACTTTGTCTACCTTTGTTCCATTTATTTTTACATGTCCATGATTCACTAACTGTCTTGATTGCCTTCTGCTAACAGAGAAACCCATTCTAAATACAACATTATCTAATCTTGATTCCAATAACTTTACTAAAGCAGGTCCTGTTTCTTCCTTACTTCTAGCAGCTTTATTAAAATATCCTTTAAATTGTTTTTCCAACAAACCGTACATTCTTTTTAAAGCTTGCTTCGATCTCAACTGCATTCCATACTGAGTTAATTTTCTTTGAGATTGTCCGTGTTGTCCTGGTGCATAGTTTCTCTTTATTTTGATACATTTTGGTGATAAACTTATTCCCTCTCTTCTTGATAACTTAAATATTGGTCCAGTATATCTAGCCATTAATATCCTCCTCTAAACTCTTCTTCTTCTTCTAGGTCTACAACCATTATGAGGAATAGGTGTAATATCTTTTATAGCTTCAATATTCAAACCAGCTGCTTGAATAGTTCTGATCGCAGATTCTCTTCCAGCTCCTGGTCCTGTTACTTCTATAGCAACTCTTGATATTCCTATTTTAAATGCCTCTTTTGAAATTTTATCTGCTGCCAATTGAGCTGCGTAAGGTGTAGATTTTTTAGAACCAGAATAACCCGAAGTTCCTCCTGATGCCCATATAATAACGTTTCCATCAACATCAGTCAATGTTATTATTGTATTATTGAATGTTGACCTTATATGAACTACACCTTTATCAATAGATAACTTCTTTTTCCTTTTAGTATTTCTCACTCTTTTTTTTGCCATATTTAATCCTCCAGATTACCTTTTCTTTATTCTACTTGCTCGTGGTCCCTTTCTTGTTCTAGCATTTGAGTGGGTTTTTTGACCCCGAACAGGTAACCCTGACTTATGTCTGTAACCTCTGTAAGAACCTATTTCAATTAATCTTTTTACATCCCTATCTCTTTGTTGTTTAAGGTCGCCTTCAATAGTAAAGTTCTCATTTATATATTTTGTAATGCTGCTGATTTCAGAATCTGAAAGGTCTTTCACTTTTTTTTGCCCATCAATTTCCGTATCATTTAATAACTTATTTGCTCTGGTATATCCTATTCCATAGATGTAAGTAAGAGCTACATAAGTTTTTTTATTATTCGGAAGTTCAACTCCGAGAATACGTGCCATTATATACCTCCTTAACCTTGCTTTTGACTATGTTTAGGATTTTTGGAACAAATAACTCTTACACGTCCTTTTCTTCTAATTAACTTACAATGTTCACATCTTTTCTTAACAGATGACTTGACTTTCAATTCGTTCCGCCTCCCTTTTGTATTTTTTTTCTATAAATTATTCTTCCTTTTTCTAAATCATAAATAGATAATTCTACTACTACTCTGTCTCCAGGCATTAATCTTATAAAATTCTTTCTCATTTTTCCTGAAATATGAGCTAAAATATGATGCCCGTTTTCTAATTCTACTTTAAATGTAGCATTGGGCATTGATTCTAATATAATTCCATCAATTTTAATAACATCATTTTTCTCAGACATAAATTCCTCCTATACAGTCGTTAGAATTCTAGGACCATTTTTTTCAATTACAATAGTATGTTCAAAGTGAGCTGCTTTTTTCTTATCTACGGTTTTAACAGTCCATCCGTCTTCTTCGACATAAATATTGGGTGACCCTTCTACTATCATTGGTTCTATTGCTAAAGTCATTCCCTTTCTTATAAGAGGTCCTGTCCCTTTTCTTCCATAATTAGGAATAGAAGGGTCTTCGTGCATTTTAAGTCCTACACCATGACCTGAATATTCCCTAATAACCGATAAGCCTGATGGAATTACTGTATCAGAAACAATATTACCCAAATCTCCAATATGGTTTCCTATTTTAGCGGTTTTTATAGCATTGTACAATGACTCTTCCGTTTTCTCAAAAAGTATTCTATCTGCTTCATTTAAAAACCCACTGATTACAAATGTTTTTGTAGAATCTCCATAAAAACCATCTTTGTTTACAACACAATCTACAGAAACTAAATCTCCTTCGTAAAGAATCTCATTTTTACTTGGAAAACCATGAATTACTGTATCATTTACAGAAACGCATAGTGCGTAAGGAAAACCATGGTATCCTTTACATGCTGGTAAAGCTTCTTTTATTTCGATAAATTCTAAAGCATATTTTTCTAAATCATAGGTTGACATACCTTCAGTAATTATTTCGCCGATTCTCAGCAATAATTCCGCTACTATTTTAGAAGCTTTTTCAATTTTGTTTATTTCTTCTGGAGATTTTAATCTAATCATAATTATTTACCTAATACCTTCATGACTTCTTTATTCACTTCATTTAAATCTTTCGATCCATCCACTTCAACTAATAAATTGTCTTTTATGTAGTAATCTATTACCGGTTGAGTATTTTCTATATATATTCTATATCTCTCTCTTACAGTTTCTTCTTTATCATCTTTTCTCTGAATAATTTCTGATCCGCATTCATCACATAAAGAATCATTATTAGGTTTTAATGTTATCAAATTATAAACTCTTCCGCATTTAGGACATACTCTTCTATTTGAAATTCTTTTGACAACTGTTTCTTCGTCTGAATTTACAAAAATTGCATATTCAATTTTTTTATTTATTTTTTTTATTATATTAGTTAGACTTTGAGCTTGTTTAACTGTTCTAGGAAAACCATCAAGTATAAAACCATTAAGAGTATCCTTTCTTGATAATCTTTCCTTGATTAATTCAATCATAACATCATCTGAAACAAGTAAGCCTTGCTCTATAATAGATTTTACTTTAAGTCCCATTTCATTTCCTGATGATACTGCTTCCCTTAGCATATCACCGGTTGAAATATGTGGAATTTTGTATTTATCAACAATAAATTTTGCTTGAGTTCCTTTACCAGCTCCTGGAGGTCCAAGTAATATTATGTTCATATTATCTTCTCCCCTTGAGTCTACCTTTTTTCATAAAACCTTCGTAATTTCTTACTAGAAGGTGTGATTCAATTTGCTGAAGAACATCTAAAGAAACACCAACAGCAATTAATGTTGAAGTACCACCAAGCATAACTCCACTTAATCCTGTTCCTGCTTGTACTAATGCAGGCATTAAAGCAATAATTACCAAAAATACAGCTCCAAGGAATGTTACTCTTGATAGAATTTTTCTAATATATTGCTCAGTTGGATAACCAGGTCTTATTCCAGGAACATATCCACCATAATTTTTTATATTATTTGACATATCTTTTACATCAAATACCATTGTACTATAAAAATAAGTGAAGAAGAATACCAAAGCACCATATATCAGTAGATATAATGGGGAAGTAAATGAAAAGAGACCCTCAAAAGTAGCCTTTGCATTCCCATCAGGTAGAGCGCTAGCAATCATTTGAGGTAAAGTCATAATTGCTGAAGCAAAGATTATAGGAATAACACCACCTTGATTAACTTTTATAGGAACATGACTTGAAACTCCTCCATAAACTTTTCTTCCAGAAACTCTTCTTGCATATTGAATTTCAATCTTTCTTTCACCCATTTGAACAAATATGGTAGCAACAATAACAGCAACAAATATTACACCAAGAATAATCCAGTGAAATGGAGTAAGTGAAACAGAAATCTGAACTAGATATTGAGGATACCTTGCAACTATTCCAGCAAAAATGAGCATTGATACTCCTTGTCCAATACCTCTATCTGTAATCTGTTCTCCTAACCATAGTAAAAACATAGTTCCACCAATCATAGAAACGGCTGAAAGTAAAATGAATAATGGTCTGCTAGGAATTGCAATAACCGCCTCGTTTCCAGAAAGCGCTGTAGTTAATAATACAGCCTGTACAGCAGCCAATCCTATCGTTAAATTTCTCGTAAGCTTTGCATATTTCTTTTTTCCTTCTTCTCCCTCTTTCTGCATTTCCTTTAAACTTGGAATTACTGAAGAAAGAAGCGTTAACATAATTGAAGCATTAATATATGGAGTAACACTCATTGCGAATAGTGAAAAATTCTTTAAAGCTCCTCCAGTAAATATATCGAAGAATCCAATAAAGCCTCCTGCTGCTCCTTCTGATAGACCTGTAAAATAACTTGACCATGCTTCTAAGTCTAAACCAGGTACAGGAATATATGTTCCCAATCTAAAAATAGCAAAAGCAATTAATGTAAAAAATATTCTTGATCTTACTTCAGGAATTCTAAATGCATTTTTTAATGCTTTCCACATTCTATATCACCTCTACACTTCCACCAGCAGCTTTAATCTTTTCTTCAGCATTTTTACTGAACTGATGAGCTTTTACTTTTAAATCTTTAGTTAATTCTCCTCTTCCTAATATTTTTACTCCGTCATCAAGTTTTTTTAATATTTTCCTTTCAAGAAGTGTTTGAGGGTTTACCTCTTCTCCTGAATCGAAAAAATATTCTAGATCATCTAGGTTAACAATTTGTATTTTCTTCTCAAATCTACTATTAGTAAATCCTTTTATTGGAAACCTTCTATATAAAGGTGTTTGTCCGCCTTCAAAATACGGTGATACTTTTCCACTAGCTCTTGTCTGACCTTTAGAACCTCTAGTAGACTGTTTACCTCTTCCGGAACCTATTCCTCTTCCAACTCTCTTTTTGCATTTTTTTGAGCCAGGAGTAGGTTTTATTTCATTAATTTTAAAACTCACCTAAATCTACCCCCTATTATTGTTCTTTATTAATTTCTTCAATTGATAAAAGGTGATTAATTTTTCTAATCATACCCCTGATTTCTTTTGAATCATCTTTAATAACTGAACTATTAATTTTTTTGAGTCCTAATGCCTTCACAGTAGCTCTTTGTGATGAACTGTAGCCTATTGGACTCTTTACTAAAGTAACTTTAATTTCATTAGCCATTATTGTTCAGCCTCCTCGTCTACACCATAAAATACTTCTTTAACCGAAATATCTCTAAGTTTGGCATAATTATAAGGAGATTTAATTTCGAGCAGACCATTCAAAGTCGCTTTTGCTAGATTTAATACACTAGTAGAACCAAGAGATTTCGTTAATATATTTTTAATTCCAGATAATTCAACAATAGAACGAACTGATGAATTAGCAATGATACCTGTACCGGGCCCAGCTGGTTTAAGCATAACTTTTGAAGAATCCTGCTTTCCAGTAATTTCATGCGGGATAGTATCATTAATAATTGAAATTTCTACTATGTTTTTTCTTGCTTCTAAAATTGCTTTTCTTATTGCTGTTGGAACCTCTCTTGCGCTTCCAGTTCCTAATCCTACTTTCCCTTTACTATTACCTACAACAGCAGTTACTCTAAAGGAAAGATTCTTACCACCGGAAACAACCTTTGTAACTCTTTTAATTTCTATGACTCTTTCTTCGAATTCTTTTTCTTCTATTTGATTTTCTATAGGTTTTCTCTTTCTCATTTCAGGCATTATTTACCTCCTTAAAACTTAAGTCCTGCTTTTCTTGCACTATCTGCTAGAGATTTTATTCTACCGTGGTACTTAAAACCTCCTCTATCAAAAACAACGTTTGATACTCCCTTTTCGATTGCTCTTTTTGCTAATAATTCTCCGACTTTTTCTGCAGCATTTATATTCCAAGTTTTTTCCAAATCTTTTTTCAATTCTTTGTCTACAGTGGATGCGCTAGTAATTGTTACTCCACTTTTGTCATCAATTATTTGAGCATAAATATGCTTTTCGCTTTTAAAAACAGCAAGCCTTGGCTTTTCGGAAGTTCCTGAAATATTTTTTCTGATACTTAGATGTTTTTTCTTTCTGTTTAGTTTTTTATTAATTGTTTTTTCCATTCAGTGTCCTCCCTTATACCTTCTTACCAACTTTAGTTCTTATATACTCACCCTTGTATCTAATACCTTTTCCAGAGTAAACTATTGGTATTCTCCATCTCTTAATATTGGCTGCTACCTGTCCAACATCTTCCTTTTTTATACCTGATACACTGATAGCAGTTGGAGAAGATACTTCAAAAACTATTCCTTCTGGTGGTGTTATTTCAATTGGATGTGAATATCCAAGATTTAAAACTAGATTTTTTCCTTTAAGTTGTGCTCTATATCCAACACCTACAATTTCTAATTCTTTTTTAAATCCCTCTGAAACTCCAACTACCATACTTTTCAGTAAAGATGCAAAAGTACCACACATCATTGCTATCTTTTTTTGTTCGCTTTTTCTAATAATATTTTCGTTCTTCTGGATGATATATATTCCATCTTCTTTTTGTTCTAATTTAACTTCGCTAAAAATTTCTCTTTTAAGTTCTCCCTTAGGTCCTTTAACAGTGACAGATCTTTCATCAATCTTTACTTCAACCCCTTTAGGTAAAACTATAGGTTTTTTAGTTAATCTCGACATAGAAAAAACCTCCTATTACCATACATAACAGATAACCTCTCCACCAACACCAATCTTTCTAGCCATTTTATCTGTAATTACACCTTTTGAAGTGCTAATTACAGCAATGCCCATACCAGACTTTACCTTGGGGAGATTATCTTTAGCTACATAAAATCTTCTTCCGGGTTTAGATACTCTTACAATTCCTGAGATAACATGGATTCTATTTTTTCTGTTACCTTTATATTTTAAAAACACTTTAAGTATTCCCTGTTTACCATCTTCAATATATTTAAAATCTTCAATAAACCCTTCTTTTCTAAGTATTTCTAAAATATCTTTCTTTAAATTTGAAGCAGGTATTTCTACATTCTCTTTAACAGCTGCATTTGCATTTCGTATTCTCGTGAGCATATCAGCTATAGGATCACTCCACATTTTCTTACCTCCTTACCAGCTAGCCTTTTTTACACCGGGTAATATACCCTCAGAAGCCAACTTTCTAAAACAAATTCTACATAAACCAAATTCTCTATATACCGCTCTTGGTCTGCCACATACATTACATCTATTATACTTCCTTGTTGAAAACTTAGGAGTTCTTTTAGCTTTTGCAATCATAGATTTCTTTGCCATACAATACCCCTCCTTATACCTTCTTAAATGGCATTCCAAGACCTTTTAAAAGACTTCTGGCCTCTTCATTAGTCGTACTTGAAGTTACAATTACGATATTCATTCCCTGAATTCTTTTAACTTTATCCGCTTTCATTTCAGGAAAAACAAGTTGTTCTGGTAAACCTAAAGAATAGTTTCCTCTTCCATCAAATGAATTTGGATTTAATCCTCTAAAGTCTCTTAATTTTGGAAAAACAACATGTATTAATTTATAAAGAAAATTATACATTTGTTTACCTCTTAAGGTAACTTTTACACCAACAGGCATACCTTCTCTAAGTTTAAAATTAGAAATGCTTCTTTTTGCTTTTGTAATTACTGGTTTTTGGCCAGCAATAAGTGCTAATTCCTTTGCATGAATATCAATTACTTCTGAATTTCTTGTCCCTTCTCCTATGCCCATATTTATAATTACTTTACATAACTTGGGAACTTGAAGCTCATTTTTGTAATCGTATTCTTTCATCATGGAAGGAATTATTTCTTCTTTATATAATTCTTTTAATGGTTTGTTCTTAGCTATCATTTTTTTATTCCTCCCTATACCTTATCTATTATTTCGCCACATTTTTTACATGTTCTGACTTTTTCATTGTTTTCTAATCTTTTGTGACCAATTCTAGTGGGTTTATCACATACTGGACAAACTAACATCACTTTGTTTACTTTAAGAGGAGCATCTTTTTCAATTATTCCGCCTTCTTTCTGATTGTTAGTAGGTCTTTGATGTCTTTTGATTTTATTTACTCCTTCAACAATTACCGTATTTTCCTTAGAATAAGTTTTTAATACTTTTCCTGTCTTTCCTTTATCTTTACCTGAAATAACTTTAACTCTATCATCTTTTTTTATTTTCATTAATATCACCTCTTACCATAACTCTTGAGCGAGAGACGCTATTTTAGAAAATCCTTTTTCTCTCAGTTCTCTTGCAACAGGTCCAAATACTCTAGTTCCTTTAGGTTGGTTCATTTTATCAATTATCACTGCAGCATTATCATCAAATCTGATGTATGTTCCATCATTTCTTCTAATTTCCTTTCTTGTCCTTACCAAAACAGCAGTTACTATATCACCCTTTTTAAAATCAGTATTTGGAGCCGCCTCTTTAACAGAAGCAACAACTGTATCGCCAATAGTTCCCGTTTTTCTAAAAAATCCACCTTGTACTTGGATTACCTTAATAACCTTAGCCCCTGAATTATCTGCAACTTTTAAATAAGATTCTAATTGAATCATTATGATTCACCTCCAGGGGTTTCAACGCTCTCGGGAGTCTCTATATTTTTTTCAGAAATAACGCTTTTTTTAATAACATTAATTACTTTATATTTCTTTGTTTTGCTTATTGGAGTACATTCTTCGATTTCTACTTTATCGCCTACATTACAAACATTACCAGCATCGTGAGCATGAAATTTTTTCGATTTTTTAATTATTTTTCCATATAAAGGATCTTTTTTTGTCATAAGTATTTGCACTGTAGCAGTGTCTTTCATTTTAGTACTTGTTACAGTACCAATTAATTTCTTTTTTGGCATAAAACTATCATCTCCTTAATCCTAACTCTCTAGCTCTGATTATGGTTTTAACTCTTGCTATATCTTTCTTAACACTAGAAATCTGAGAATAGTTAGTCAATTTATTCATTGCAAGTTGAAACCTTAAATCCATAAGTTTTCTTTTTAATTCTTCATGCTTTTGGCTAAGCTCTTGGTCAGAAAGTTTTTGTATTTCGGATCCTTTCATTAGAGCTCACCTCCTATGTTATATTTCTTGACTATTTTTGTTCTAATTGGAAGTTTATCTGCAGCTTTTCTCAATGCTTCTTTAGCAAGATTTTCATTTACTCCTCCAATTTCCAGCATTATTCTTCCTGGTTTAACTACAGCTACCCATCCTTCTACATCACCTTTTCCTTTACCACCTCTTACACCAATACCCTTTGATGTAATCGATTTATCAGGAAAAATTCTTATCCATAATTTTCCATTTCTTTTTACAGTTCTTGTTATGGCTAAACGACATGCTTCTATTTGCTGTGCTGTAATCCATCTTGCTTCAAGAGCTTTCAATCCCCACTCTCCAAAATGAACCAGGGTTCCACCTTTAGCCATACCTCTATTTTTTCCTCTTTGTAGTTTTCTGTATTTTACTCTTTTTGGCATTAACATTATTTTACCTCCTCCAGTAGCCGAAACTATACATCGCCTTTATAAATCCAGACCTTGACTCCAATTATGCCCATTTTTGTATATGCAGTTGTATAACCATAATCTATGTCTGATTTCATAGTTTGTAATGGCAATCTTCCTTCCAAATACCACTCAGTTCTAGCAATTTCAGCTCCATTTAACCTACCAGAAACCATTATTTTAATTCCCTTTGCTCCCTTTTTTAATGCTGTAAAGATAGCTCTCTTCATAGCTCTTTTATAGGATGTCCTTTTTTCTATTCTTGAAGCAACATCTTCAGCAACTAGAATTGCATCGGTCTCAGGTGTTTTTACTTCTTCAATATTTAATCTAAATTGTCGAGATATGATTTTTTCTAACCTTCCTCTGAGTTTATTAACTTCAGATCCTTTTTTACCAATAATTACTCCAGGTCTTGCACACTTTATTGTTATAACAATTTTCCCAGATTCAGGTCTTTCAATAAATACTTCAGATATACCGGAAGAAAAATAGTTCTTTTTAATAAAATCTCTTAGCTTAATATCTTCTAGTAAATATTCTTTATAATTTTTCTCATTAATCCATTTTGCTTTCCAATCCTTACTAACTCCTATTCTGAAACCATAAGGATGTACTTTTTGACCCATCTATTTCACCTCACTCCTGTAGATCTTTTTCAGTTTCTTCAACCTGGTTTGTAGCTACAACTACAGTAAAATGACTAAATCTTTTCTGTTGGATATCAGCCCTTCCTCTTCCTCTTGGCCACAATCGTTTCATTCTGGGGCCATCATTAACATAAGCTTCTTTAACAAAAAGTGTATCTACATCCAAATCAAAATTATTTTCAGCATTCGCTATAGCAGAGTTAAGTACCTTCTGAAATATTCTTGATGATTTCTTTGGGCTGAACTCTAATATTTTCATTGCTTCACTAACCTGTTGATTCCTAATTGCATTAGCAACAGATCTAGCTTTTCTAGGTGAAATTCTTATATATTTTGCAATTGCTTTAGCTTCAGTTATTGGAGTTGCTGCTTTTTTTTCTTTTCTCTCTTTATGAAATAAAGATCTTTTACTTCTTTTATTATCTGGCATTAGCATCCGCTCCTTATTTTCCTTTTTTGGCTTTGCTATCTGCATGACCGCCAAATCTTCTAGTTGGAGAAAATTCACCTAATTTGTGTCCTATCATATTTTCAGATATATATACGGGAATATGTTTCATTCCATTATAAACAGCTATTGTATGCCCTATCATTTCAGGGGTAATCATAGAAGCTCTGCTCCATGTTTTTAAAGGTTTCTTTTCTCCTTTTGCATTCATATCCTTCACTCTTTTGAGTAACTTAGGGTGTACAAAAGGTCCCTTTTTCTTTGATCTTGACATATTAAACACACCCTCCTTTAAGATTTACTTCTTTTAACTATTAATTTAGAAGAAGATTTCTTTTTATTTCTTGTTTTAAAACCTCTAGCTGGTTGTCCCCATGGACTTTGTGGAAGATGTCCCTTTGATCTTCCTTCACCTCCACCCATAGGATGGTCTACTCTGTTCATAACCATACCTCTAACAGAAGGTTTTATTCCCTTCCATCTTTTCCTTCCAGCTTTTCCCTGTACTTCATTAGAATGATCTTCGTTTCCAACCATACCAATAGTAGCCATTGATTTAACAACTACTTTTCTTAATTCACCTGAAGGCATTCTAAGCAAAGCATATTTTCCTTCCTTTGCCATCAATTGAGCATATGTACCTGCTGATCTTGCAATTTGGCCACCTTTCCCAGGAATAAATTCTATATTATGAATTATTGTTCCAACAGGTATATTTTCTATAGGTAAAGAATTTCCAACTGAAATTTCTGCTTCAGGTCCATTCATAATTATTTGACCAACTTTCAAACCTTTAGGAGCTAAAATATATCTTTTTTCACCATCACTATAATGAAGAAGAGCTATTCTCGCTGTTCTATTTGGATCGTATTCAATAGTTGCAACTTTTGCAGGAATTCCATATTTTTCTCTTTTAAAATCTACTATTCTATAAAATCTTTTTGCTCCTCCACCTCTATGTCTTACAGTTATTCTACCGTTATGATTTCTTCCACCGTTTCTCTTAAGAGGTTTTAGCAAAGACTTTTCAGGTTTTTTTGAAGTTAATTCTGAAAAATCTGGAACAAGCATAAATCTTCTACTTGGAGTAACAGGATTAAATTTTTTAAGACTCATGTCAACACCTCACTTATTGTTGGCCTTCAAGCTCTTTAATTCTGTATCCTTCTTCTAAAGATACTACAGCTTTTTTCCAACTTCTACTTCTTCCAACGAAGACTCCTCTTCTTTTTGGTTTCCCTTTATAATTCATTACATTTACTTTTTTAACTTTAACACTAAATATTTCTTCAACTGCTTCTTTTATTATACCTTTGTCAGCAAACCTATGTACTTCAAAAGTATATTTATTATCTTCAGCAACTAAGTAGGTTTTTTCTGTAACGAGAGGTTTAATTAAAACATCATGAATATCAATTTTAGCACTCATTTTTTAAATACCTCCTCTATTTTTTTCACCATATCGGAGGTGAAAATTATAACCTCGTTATTAATTAAATCATAAACGTTTAAGCCATCAATATTTATTTTATTACCATTTTTTTCATTCCCTGGATTATCAGCAATAATTACTTTAACATTAGATAGATTTTTTCCTGATAATTTTACAGTTTTATACTTATCATTTTTAAATGGTAAAACAAAAAGGCATTTTTTATCATCAAGTCCAAGGTTGCTAACAACCTTTTTCATTTCTTTAGTTCTTGGATTTTCGAAGGAAATATCGTCTAAAATAACTACGTTGCCTTCTTTAATCCTTAAACTTATTGCAGACAATAGAGCTTTGACTTTCATTTTTTTATTCATTTTTGTAGACCAATCTTTTGGCTTAGGACCATGAATTACTCCTCCATGCCTCCATAAACCATTTCTCGATGAACCAAATCTTGCTCGACCTGTTCCTTTTTGTCTCCAGGGTTTTCTTCCACCGCCGCTAACTTCAGCTCTTGTTTTGGTGTTAGCTGATCCCTGTCTCTTAGAATTCATTTGCATGATTACATATCTATAAATGAGATCATGATTAGGTTCTATCCCAAAAACCGACTCATTTAAATCGATATTTGAAACTGTTTTTCCTTGAATGTTTTTAACCTCAGCTTGAGGCATAA
>CAZGZM010000007.1:0-22288 GCA_964529955.1 uncultured Thermotogaceae bacterium | reverse complement strand
AATAATTGTTTATTAAACTTTCCATATTTGCAGTTATTTCTAAGTAAGTTGAACCCAGGGGTGTAAGAGGTGCAACTTCATTTTCAGAAAGAAAGCTGTAATATACTGTTTCTTCATTGATATTCTCCTTTGATAAACCATTATTAAGAGAAACATAACTTTCAATTCCATATGGTATACCTTCATGAGCATCCGGCAGAATTTCCTTTAACGTTTCAAAATTTGCATCTTTATTAGAATATACTAAATAATAAATATCTCCACTTTCTTCTTTATAAGCTGCTCCATAATAATCTGAATTTATATTATTTCCTATTTCTGATATATCCTGCGGAGTGTCCTCTTCAAGATAAATATAATTCATAAAACCTGAAGACATAACTTTTAAATCGTTAGCAAGAGCAATTGTCTTTGCTTTTCTAATAGCATTTAGCGATAGAGGAAGTGCTATAGACACTAAAGCTGCAATTATAGCTAATACAATTAATAATTCTATTAAAGAAAAACCCGTCTTTCTCATAAAAACACCTCCCTATCCAAATATAATGCAAATACATGCCAACTTTATAGAGGCAAGAGTATGGAAAACTGTTATTTATTTTAGATCAATTCTTTATAATAAATTTATAAGGGTAAAATAAGGAGGTATTTTCTATGAAAAAGAGTGTAATAATAATATTTATCATAACGCTTTCGGTTTTTTCCTTTTCACATGTTCCCTTTTTCTTAAATGAAGAGGATTTTTCAGATGAAACATATTTTGTAGAAGATATAGATTTATCTCAAATTTATTATTATGATTTTGATAAAAAAGAAGATATATCATTCATATTTGAAAGTATGGATGAAAAAAATCTGTATATATTATATGGAATTCCAGTTGGAATACCAGAACAGAATTCCACTTTATATTTCAGACCATCATTATCAATTTACAATCCTCAAGGTGCCCTGGTTGATGAATTCGATTTCACCAATTCAGAACCTGAACTCATGCATGAATTTTTTGGTGATTCATATTCGTTTTTTTATTTAAGATACGATGAACCATTTGAAGAAAATGGGCTCTACAGAGTAACTCTATCCTCCACCGAACCAGGTAAAGCCTGGATTGCATTTGGGAAGAGAGAAGAGTTTACCGCAGAACAAATATTCAGTTTAAATAAAATGATAAGGGATATAAGAGATTTTCATGGACTAAAGGGATTAGCCAGCTGGCAAAAAAATGGAATTGGAATGCTAATTTATGCAGCATTTGTTGGGTTGATTATATTCTTGTGAAAGAAAATGGGTAAAAAAGGAAAGAGATATGTTAATAAAGAAATATATTGATAATTAAATATTTTTATTGTACTTTAACTATATTTTTTGATATTTTAATTATTTTAATGATTAAAAGGAAAAGCTGATTTTATTTCTCCCAGAATTCTTCGCTTTGTAAAGTTCTTCATCGGCTCTTTTTAGTAAACTATCTATCGTTTCATCTTCATTCAATTTTGATAATCCTATACTTATCGTCACCTTTTCTTCAATATCAAAATCAAATTCAGATACTAATTTTAATAACTTTTCACCTATTTTTTTACTTATATCATCAGAAACTCCAGATATTGCTAAGACAAACTCATCTCCACCCCATCTTCCAAAAAAGTCAGTGCTTCTGATATTACTGGTAATAATCTCGCTTAAAATTTTTAAAACATAGTCACCAACAGAATGACCATAATTATCGTTAATTCTTTTAAAATGATCTAAATCAAAAATCAGAAAATAAAGATCTTTTTTATCTTTCACTGCTTTATCATACATAAATTTAAGGCCATCAAAAAACCCTTTTCTATTGTTAACATTAGTTAAAGAATCCGTAGAGGAAAAATGTTCATATTTTGATCTTGATCTCCATATAAGAAAAACAATTATCATTAACATTACATATAAAACAATCAGGAATATTATGAGTATTAGGAATGATTCTCTATGTTGTTTTATTGTATTGTTTTGAGAGTAATTGATAATATATGCAACGACCTCATCTCTAAAATTCTTTACAGGAAAAAATGAGGCAACAAAGGTTTCGTTTGAAATATTCACTACTCTTGAAAATTCTTCTCCCCTTTGTAAATCTTCATCAATATTAAGTCTTAGCTGTTTGTTTATTTTTTCGGATTCTACAAAAACAACACATAATTCATTAATGTTTTCAATTTCTGTTTCCACTTCAACATCATAATAATAATTTTCTGATACGGTTGAACTTATATAATTTGTTAATTCTTCATCAAATAACTTTTCTTCAACTACATTCTTTTTGATTATGAATTGATAAGTTTCACAAAAAAGTTCAGAAAGACTTCTCAAAATCGCTGCTATTGAAATGCTTATTTCTACTGAACCAATTTGTTCTTCGTTATATTCCAAAGGATAAACAAATCTATATCCATTGAATATCCTACCCTCTTCAAATCCTTCTACATATTTGTTTTCTTCATTAGCTATTCTTACGCTTTCTCTTACATCTAAAAGGGAATCACCATATTTTGAAAATCGATGCATCCTTAAAAAACTTGTGATATCAGGAAAGTGGAAATGAAGTTGCCTAAAATCATCTTCGGAAATATAAGTGTATAAATCTAACAAATATTTATAAAGATCATCATGATAAATGCTAATATTTTCCCTATCTTCGTTCGCAAGTGATACTTTTTCAAGTACACTTTTGTCATTTATAATATTTTCATATATAAACTGGGAATAGTTTCTGTATCCGTTTAATACAGATTCGTATTCTCTTTTAAAGGAGGATAATTCATTTTCCTTTATTGATTCTATTGTAAAGTTTTCATAATTCATAAAAAGAAAGAGAGCAAACAAAGTTGCAAATGTTATCAATATAAATACTACACTAATAATAAGAATACTTCTATTTTTTCGTTTCATAATTTTATTATAACATCAATAAATAGGTTTGCATAAAAACATATTATTGAATTGAATATAACTTTTTATAAAATGTTCTTAATCTTTTGTATAATTTTTTATATACTTTTTCATAAATATATTCATATTTTTCGTTCTTTTTCATATCTGGGAAGAATTCTTTTATCCTTTTTACCATATTATCTTTGGCTTCTAAAAGATTTTTATATATATTAACTCCAACAAAACCAGCCATTGCAGCCCCTATAGTGCCATTTTCATTATTGTTGGTTAAATAAACCGGTATTCCAAACATATCTGCAGCTAACTGACAAACAATATCACTGTTGGCACCCCCTCCAGATAAATAAACTTCATTAATTTTTGATTTAGATTTTTTCTGAAGAATATTAATTCCTCTTTTTACATCGAAATTTATCCCTTCAAGCATAGCTTTATATATATGATATTTAGTGTGGTAATCTTTAAAACCAATTATAGAACCTCTAGCATAAAGTTCATTTAATGGAGTTCCCCAGTAAGGTTGTAGAATTAATCCGTTTGATCCTGGCTCTATTTTTTCACTTTTAATATTCATAAAATTTTCAGGAGAAATACCTTTCATTTTACTTTTTATTATCTCCTCTTTGCACATTGCTATTATATATTGTTTTATTAACCAGAGTCCTCTGAATATTTGAATTTCCGGATTATATTTTCCCGGGACCAACGAAGGATATGAAGGCATATTTGAAAGAGGTTCAAAATATTTATCTGAAAATATTTCTACAGTTACCGCACTTCCCATACTCACACAAGCACTTCCAGTAGATAACACTCCACAACCTGTTGTTGCACAACTTTTATCTCCACCCGAAGCAATAACAGGTAATCCAGCTTTTAAACCTGTTTCTTTAGAACACTTTTTTGTAACTGTTCCAATTTTTTCTGTAGATTTTACAATACTTGTTAACTTATCACTTTTTATTCCAAATAGAAAATATCTCCAATGAGTTTTATTATGCTCCCAATCTTGAATTTTATAATTGAAAGGAATTTTTCCTGCCTGAGCAGCAATCGAATCTCTATTTTCTCCGGTTAATTTAAGATTAAAAAATCCTGATAGTTGTATACATTTATATGTTTTTTTCCATATTTCTTTTTGATAATGTCTTACCCAATTAGCTGGCGATCTTTTCCCAATGAATTGAACTGACTTTACCATCCCTGCAATTGCAAACATAAGCTTATCTCTTATTCTTTCAATTTTATATTCTTTGTCAATTCTTTCATCCATCCAAATTATTCCTGGTCTTGTTTCATCTCCATTATTATCAATAAAAAAAAGTGAATCTCTAAAACCAGTAAAAGTTATTCCAACAATATTATCCCATTCACTTGTACATTCTTTTTTTAATTCTCTACTGGATTTTACAAAATTTTTCCAGTATGCAATAGCATATTGTTCAGTATAAAAAATATTTTCATTTTTCAACAATGTATTTTTTTGTATATTAGTATGTACTATTTTACCTAATTGATTCACTAAAGATGTTTTTATACTTTGGGTTCCACAATCTATAGTTAGTATATATCTATTCATACTTATTGCTCCTTTATTCATACTTGTTGTTTTATTATAATTTGTTTATAGCTTCTCTTTTTTCTTCTCCTGCTATATGCAAGTATATACTTGTCGTTGACATATTAGAATGACCTAAAATTTCCTGAACTATTTTAACATTAACTCCTCTTTGTAATAAATGGGTAGCACAGCTATGCCTGAAAATATGTGGATGAATTTTTTTCCCTGGGAGAAATTTCAAAGCATGATTATCAACCATTTTTTCTACAGATCTGTTAGAAAGCTTATCACCCCTTGCTCCTATAAAAAAATATACATTTCTTTTATTTTTTATAAATGATTCTCTAATCTGTTTATATTCTAGCAAATTATTTAAGCAATTGTTATTAATGGGTACATTTCTATCTTTATTCCCTTTTCCACTTTTAATGTAAATCAATTTAGAGTTTATTAAATCAACATCTCGCAATTCAAGATTACATAGTTCTCCAACTCTTAAACCGCAAAAATATAAAATTGAAATTATAGCTTTGTTTCTAATATCCATCTTCCTTTTTTCAAAACCCTTTAGAAGCTTTTGAACTTCATTTACTGAAAGAGATTCTGGTAATTTTTTTCTTGTTTTAGGCGCCCTAACAAATTGTGTTGGAAGTTCATTAATATCTCCATTTATAAAAAGAAACTGATAAAAAGATTTAATAGATGCTAGAACTCTTCCGGTAGTAGTTGAACTTGGTTTAACTGTAGAATATTTTCCCTGAGAAAATTCCTTTATAAATTTTTCTATTTCTCTTCTACTCAAATTTAAAAAATCTAAACCATTATTATTTATGTATTTAGAAAATATTTTTAAATCTCTAGTATAGGAAATAATAGTGTTGTCAGAAAAATTTCGAACAAATTCAATGTAATCAACAAATCTAACAAGGGAATTATCAAAATTCATAATATATATTTACCTCATTTAACTATAATATCTGGACGCATAAGTTTTCTTATACGTCCAGTATTATTATACCATTTATTTTATGTTTAAAACAACTCTCTGTATACCGCTTATATATAGGGATTCAAAAAGAGAACCTCGCAGAATCGATTTTAAGACCATCATAACAAAATTTAAGTATAAATAATCATTTAACTCAATTTAAACCCTGTTAAATCGATTCTGAGAGGCGGAGGTTTATATTGCACTTATCACGGGGAACACAGCTTTTTTATCACATCGTTGTACTTATTTTCCAATTTATAATACTTCCCTTCTCTGATAACAAGAGGTTCTTTAATTCCTGAATAATGTTTTGTCATTGTACCCATTAATGCACCTAATGCCATTGGACTTTTTAATAATTCTATGTTTCTTTTACTAAGTTCATTATTTATTTTTACAACAAGATCCTTACTTGGCAATTTATTATCTATTAACGACATTAAAAAATAATACGTAGGTTCCTTTATCTTATTAAACAGAAAATCATTTAATTCTTCTTCAGTCCAATCCTTTCTAACACTTTGGAAATCTGTATGTTTAGCGATCTTCTTTTTAAATCCTAAAAGAATTAGCTCCATTAATGGATCAATTCGCTTATCAATTTCAAAATCTGGTGACAATATACCCCATAATACGCTTGCAGGTAAATTTACACTAATAGCTAGAGAAAAGAGTTCGGTTAATTTTTCAATTGTAATGAATTGAACGCCTATGTTATAACTTTCGTTAAAGATATAAAGTAAATTGTCTGATTTTTTATCTATTTTATTGCTTATTCCAGGAATCATTCCTATAACATTAATAAATTTATTTCCTGCTTTCCAAATACCTGATAAACCAGATGAGTTTTGATATTCACAATACTCAACACTAAATCCTACTATTTGAGCAAATCTGTTAATTAAATCAGTATATGCTCGTAAATACAATATTTCTTTAGTATTAGTATTATATACAAATTTTACTAATTCTTTTATATCGTTACTAATTTCCTCAATATTTACTAATTTATACAAATAATTGCTTATAAATCTGCTTCTAGATGAATTATTTTCTCCCTTGTCATTTAAATCCCCTATCATACTTAGTAAATTTATTATATTAACTTTAGCCACTGTACCACCTCATAAATAGTATATTTACTATATTATAATATACATTATTATTATTTTATATACTAGCACACTCTCTGTATCTGCAAGTATATTGCGTATATGTTAATTTTTCTATACAGATAACTTCTTGACAAATAAATAATAAAATACTATAATCCTTTGTATTTCTAATATGGTGGTGAATTATGAAGATAGGAATTATAGGCTTTGGTGCATCAGCAATTGGTTTTATTAATGAGATAAAGGATTCTCAAAATCAAATTACAATTCTCGAAAGATCAAAAGATATATTCAGTTCAAGCATAAGCGGGATTAGATCTGATGGAAAAATATTTATTTCTAATAGCATGGGGGGAGATATCGATATTTCTCCAGTTATCCAAAAGGAAGTTGTAAATTTTTATATAGATAAGCTTTCTGTAAGTGATAAAAAAAATGTAAAAACCGGTACTTCTTTCAATAGAAACTCAAAATTTTTCAATAAATTCTACTCCAAAGGATTTGAACCTGTAAATGCTGATTTTTGGCATATTGGGACTGATCAATTAGGCATTGTCTTAAAAAACATTTATGATGATTTATCTTCGAAGAAAAATATAGAATTTCTCTTCAATAGAAGAGTTAATTATATCTCTGTCAATGCAAATTCAACAATAGATGTTAAAACAGAAGATGAAAGTTTTAATTTTGATTATGTAGTTGTAGCAGCCGGTAGAAGCGGTCATAAGCTCATTAATAGCATTTCAAATGATTATCCCGAATTAGTTCTATCAAATAATATTGTGGATATCGGAATTAGATATGAGTTACCAGATCACCTTGTTGAAGAACTTAATGAAGAAATGTACGAATTTAAAGTAAGATTGAAGACAAGAACCGGATATAAAGTTAGAACTTTCTGCAATAACCCGTCGGGTTTTGTAGTGGAAGAAGAATACGATGATTTTGTAACTGTAAATGGCCATTCAAATTCTAAAATATTTTCTGATAATACTAATTTTGCTGTGTTGTGTAGTACATCTTTTACTCATCCTTTCAATGATCCCTTTGGATATGGTTCTTACATATCCAAATTAGCTAATATTCTTGCTGGAGATCGTAAAGTTTTATTACAAACATATAGTGATTTTCTGGAAAGTAAGAGAACCAAAAAACTCGGTAGAGTAAAACCTACTTTAGATGAAAAGAAGCTATCTTTAGGAGATATAAATCTTGCATTACCAAGAAGAATTGGTATTTCATTAACAGAGTTTATTGAAAAGTTAGGAGAAGTGATTCCAGGAATCGCTTATCCAGATAATCTTTTATACGCAATTGAAGTTAAATTTTACTCTAATAAAATAAACAATCATAAATTTAAAAATTTAAAGTTTATTGGAGATTGTAGTGGTCATACCAGATCAATTGTATATGCAACATCCCATGGAAAAATGGTTGGTAACGAATTAGTCAAATAAATATGAGGGGAAGAAATCTTCCCCTTTTCTATTATTTAAAATACGTTGAGTTAAAATCTATTACAGGTCTTCTGTCTTCTATTCTATGCTTGTCACTACCTATAAAGTCAATCATTTCATTTTCTTTAAGCAACTTATATTTTTTTGAATTACTTTCTATTTCCGACCAGTTAACTTGAAAGAGAACGCCTCTTTTTCTCAGTTCTAGAAAGTCCTCTGAAAGTTCTACCCTTTCTTTAAATAAAGACTTTTTATATTTATAAAAGTATCCATATCTTTCCACATGTGCTAATATTATTGAATATCCTTTATTTATCAGGCTGTCAATGACGCTGTATAAAAAGGGTTGTTTGTTATCAAAGGATAATTCCACCATAATGTAATTTGAATTTCCCATAGTAATTAAATCCTTATCTAAAATATCCGGATTAAGATATATTTCAGCTCCAAGAACAAAATTTATATTCATATTTTTAAAATAATCATTGAATTCTTTGAATTTATTAACAACATAATCCTTATTATAAGGAAATTTTGATCTGTTAAAATGTGGAGTTAAAAGGAGATTTTGAATTCCATTTCCCATCATTTTATTTAATATTTCACCTGACTCTTCGTAACTTCTGCTTCCATCATCCAATTCAGGAATTAAATGGGAATGGAAATCAGTTTTTGTATTGTCTAAAGAAATCATTTTTTCACCATCTTGTTGTAATTTTTTCTTCACTATTTCCTGGAACCACATTGTATTTTTTCAAAAAAATTCTTATATCCTTTGTACAATAAACTCTAACAATTTGTATTAGATTATCAGTCATCAATCTGTATGAAGGATATCTGTTTTCAAAATCTCTATAGGAGATAATATCTCCTCTTTTATTATCGTATAGTTCTACATTATTTGACAAAAATTCCTCTGGATGAGAGAGAGATAATTTATACGGAGTATCGATTTTAAATAATTCATCTGCATTTTCGAGAATCCAATTAGCTTTCTTTATATCTTCCCTCTCAATTGTTTTATATTTAATACCATTTTGTATCTTAGCCTTTGTTTTTTCAATAATATCCATACCTGCAGACTGGCTCACGACCGATGGATCAAATCCAGTTACTGAGAATGAGTTATCATAAATACATTTCCATAAATTTCTGCATTTGAATCTTTCTGTTGCTTGATAAGCATTTAATAAATCAATTTCTTCTTGAGACAACTCGTTTCCTTCGTAAGAATATTCTAAATTATTTCGTAATTCTTCCTCAGAAATTCCAATTTTTTTCGCAATTTTTTTTCTTTTTGCATTAAAGATATAAGTAATTTCGCTCAATATACTGTAATCGGTTAAGTCAAGGAAATCTTCTATATTTTTTATTCTTTCAATCAACTTTAAAGGCCTGGTTGAATAATTTAATATATCCTGGAGGATCAAATCAGAAGCTCTTGATGTTTTATGAAAATAAACATTTTTGTACATCATGTATCTTGAAAAGAGAACTGAATAAATATCATCTATTACCTTTAAGTCGTAAATTAACTTTCCATCTTTTATTCTTGAACTTCTTATAATTCTTTCAATATAACCTGTACCAAAGTTTCTTGTACCGGCAAAAAATGAATCTCTTAAAACAAATTCAAGTCTATCCGCTCCAAGAGGTCCCTGAAGAATATTGAAATCTATTGATCCAGTTAATTCTCCTTCAAATATTTCTATTATTTTTTTTGTCAGTATGTCTATGCCTTCCTTTAAATCCTTTGTTCCAGTGGTTTTTTCTAAATCATCCAGAACACTGTCCTTTAACTTCGAGACATTTAATCCATCAATTTTTTTAAACAAAATATCTGGAAGATATTCAAGAATCATTCTTTTTCTATAATCATCATGACCATCTTTATATCCAGCTTTTTTATAAACGGTATCATCAAATTGATGACTAAATGGTCCATGACCAATATCATGAACTAATCCAGCTAATCTTAACACTCGAATTTTTGAATAATCATTTTTAAATAAATGTTGAGAATACATTCCTGCCACATGCATAGTTCCCATGGAATGTGCCAATCTGGTATGAGATGCGGAAGGATATACATTTACCGCTCCAACAAGCTGTGATAGAAATCTCAATCGTTGAATAGACTTTGTATCTATAAAAATTATTTCTAAAGGATAAAGGAATACTTCAGTAAACACAGGATCTCTTGAAACCTTGTAATACATATTACCGCCTCCATTCCTTTAGATTATATCTCTTTTTTTATTAAAAAAAAACTCTCCACAAAATGGAGAGTTTTCTACTTAATTAATATCAATTAATAACCGTATGATTGTCCATCTCTTCTGGGATCAGAACCTCCATGAAGTTGCATATTTGGAAGCATTTGAACTGCTTGAATACTTCCCATTGAAGGATCGTAATCTGACATTAGTTGTATTTCATGTCCCATGTTTTCAAGTTCTTTCAAAACATCTTCATCAACTCTTGCTTCTAATTGAAGAGGATAATTATTTCTGTTGCAAACTCTTGGAGCTAATATCGCTTCCTGTAATTCCATCCCATAATCGATCACATTTGTAATTCCTGATACAACTGCCGAAATAATCCTTGTTCCTCCTGGAGATCCTAGAGTTAGAAATGGAACATTTACATCCATAACTATAGTAGGACTCATACTGCTTAAAGGTCTCTTTCCTGGTTCAATAGAGTTTTCAGAACCTGGAACAGGAACAAAATCAAGCATATGATTGTTTAACACAAAACCATATCCAGGAATGGTTAAACCACATCCAAAATGAAAGTTATTTGATTTTGTAATTGTTACTGCATTTCCATTTTTGTCCATTACAGAAAGACTTGTGGTATTCCCGCTTTCGTATTTAAATGGATCTCCTGGAAGTGGTTTGTTATTGGATTCTTTCATACTGATTGATGAATACCTATCAAAAGCATATTCCTTTGAAGTTAATCCCTCTAATGGAACTTCAGTAAATGCTGTATCTGCCATATATTTAGATCTATCAGCATATGCTAATTTCATTGTTTCTGCGAATATATGATAGTATTCAGTTGAACCAAATTCAATATTTGAAAAATCATAATTTTCTAAAATATTCAATATTTCAATAACAATAGTTCCACCAGAGCTTGCAGGAGGAACTGAAATTACTTCATAACCTCTATAGTTTCCATAAACAGGTTTTCTGACCTGCACTTCGTAATTTTTTAAGTCATCCATTGTAATAATTCCACCATATTTCTGAGCGGCGGAAACTAATGCTTCTCCTATTTCACCATTGTAAAATACATCTATTCCCTTTTCGGATATTAATTCAAGTGAGTTCTTCAAACCATCATTGTATATAATATCACCTGTTGAATAAGGGAGCCAATCTTCACACCATACTTCAAGTGATTCAGGATATAATGAAATTGAATCATACATAGTGTTTATTAAGCCTGATAAGTTATCTGTTACAGGAATACCTTTTTCTAGTAATACAATCGATGGAGCAATTACATCTGATAAAGACATTGTCCCATACATTTCTAAAGCTGTGTTCAATCCTGCTAATTCTCCGGGAACACCCGATGATAGGGGAGTAAAATAAGCATCATAAAAGTTATCAAGATATTCTTCGTACATATCAGCAGTAGCTCCTGCAGGTGCTATTTCTCTGAAATCTATCACCACATCTTCTCCAGTTTCTGCTGAGTGTATTATCATGAATCCACCTCCACCAAGTCCGGAAGCATTGGGTTCAAGTACACCAAGTGCAAAAGAAGTTGCTATAGCTGCATCGACTGCATTCCCGCCATTTTTTAATACTTCTACTCCTACCATTGAAGCTCCAGGTTTTGCAGAGGAAACCATACCATTTGAAGAATAATAATCTCTGTAAAGGTCATCTCTTTCTCCAATGGGAAAATTTATTCTCGTACCATTTGAAGCAAAGGATAAACTAATAATTAAAATTACTAAAAAAACCAATGTTTTTCTCAAAATAAAACCTCCTAAAAGATAATAAAAAATGTTATAAATTTCTTAATTTACAATCCTGATAAAGAATTTATAATTGTATTAATTATACAATATTTTAAAGGAGTGATTTTATGAAAATAGTAACCTTTGGAGAGATTATGCTGAGATTGAGCCCACCTGATAGAAGAAGAATATTTTTTTCTGATAAATTTGATGTAATTTATGGTGGAGCTGAAAGCAATGTGGCTGCATCGCTTGCAATGTATGGATTAGATACATATTTCGTTACAAAATTACCAAAAAATGAGCTTGGTGAAGCAGCAAAGAGTCATCTGAGAAAATTTAAAGTCAAAGATGATTATGTATCAGAGGGAGGAGAAAGAATAGGAATATATTTTCTTGAAACAGGTTCAGCGCAGAGATCCTCAAAGGTTATATATGATAGAAAATATTCTTCTATTTCTGAAGCTGTTCCTGATGATTTTGACTGGGAAAAAATATTTGTGAATGCAAAGTGGTTCCATTTTTCAGGAATTACTCCTGCTCTTGGAGAAAATTTACCTCAAATAACTTTAGAAGCTTTAAAAGTAGCGAAAAAAAAGGGAATTACTGTAAGTTGTGACCTTAACTATAGAAAAAAACTATGGTCTGTTGAAAAAGCTTCAAAGGTTATGACAGAACTGATGGAATATGTTGATATACTTATTGGAAACGAAGAGGATGCAGAAAAAGTATTTGGAATAAAAGCGGTGGGAACAGATGTTGAAAGCGGAAATATTAATAAGGAAAGTTATATAGAAGTAGCAGAAAAATTAACAAAGAAATTTAATTTTAAAGCTGTTGCTATTACATTAAGAGAAAGCATATCAGCCACACATAATAAATGGTCTGCTATGTTATTTGAAAATGGAAAGGCTTACATTTCAGGAACCTATGATATTGATTTTATTGTTGATAGAGTTGGTGGTGGAGATTCATTTTCTGCAGGATTAATCTACGGTTTTTTAAACAACTTAGATTCAAGATATAAATTAGATTTTGCAGTTGCTGCATCAGCGCTGAAGCATTCCTTGCACGGAGATTTCAATATTTCAACTATTGAAGAAATAGAAAAACTTGCAAAGGGCAGTGGTTCTGGAAGAGTTGAAAGATAAAAAAACGGGTTAAATCCCGTTTTTTTATTTGAAATCACAAAAAAATATTCTATCTTTTTTTTCTAAATTTAATTATTAAAAATATTTAACTTTTAATTTATTCTATCTGCTCCATACTAAATAAGTTCCAAGGTATTCAATCTGATTGTTTGGGTCTTCACTTCCTGATCCTACATCTCCACTCGATTGCATATCACTAAACCTCAAAAAGAATGCTTCAACTAAATCTGGATCATATTTAATTTCAGAACCATTTGCATCAGCTATAATAGTATCAGCTATTATTGCTCCGAATGGAAAATCAACATTTGCTGACTGCATTTCAACATCTGCATTTGGAAAGAAGAAAAGACCATTAAATCCGTTATTGCTATTTGAATTAAATGTAATTGTAAATTCGTTGATAGAAATCATCATTCCATAAAATCCTCCAGATTGAAAAGTAATATCAGAAGTTCCATCATAATACACGAGAAGATTCTCAGAATTACCTCCTATATTATATTCATGATCACCTATTTGATTTGTCACCTTACAAATTACTAAGCCTGATCCCTCCACTGTTAAATCTCCTGAAAGATTTTCAGTTTCAATAAATCTAACAAACGTTGATACATCTGCTGTTCTTATTGTTCCAGATAAATTTTGAACATAGCCATTTTTTGCTGTATTAGCTAATTCTTCAGAAGTAAGTGTATCGTCAACATCGTAATCTATCAAACCAAAAAATGAAGCATATGATGCACATATAGTTTCGAAATCCTTTGATTCATAATTTATATCCATGTCATCCACATTTGTATCTGAATTTATAACAACAGAAGGATCTCCACCTTCTCCCACTGTAACTCCACTATCATCTACTATATGATCCGCTAAGTCTACAATCCCCAGAGTATTTGTTGCATTGGTCCCGATTGGTCCTTCAATATTTATTTTCCCAGAACTTCCTGGATTTTTTCCCATCTCAAGCAAACTATCACCAAAAAGAACATGATCAAATATATTTGTTATTTCATTTGGAAAATTTATTACACTTGTCGGTGTAATATAATTTAATGCTATTACCTTTGAATATTCTCCACAGTGACCACATGACAATACCTTATAGTTACAATCATTTACCTTATAAATTCCAATAATGAGATTATTACTTTCCTTTAAAGTACATATCGAAGCTTCTAAGCACTCCCTCATACAGCAAAATTCTTCATCAAACTCAGCAGGAACCTTAGAAAAATTATCAATGCTTTCCTTTGTTAGATTTCCATAAATTATCTGATTTTCATCAACATCATCAATTATCTTTTTCACTATTTCAATTCCTGAATATGCTATGTAATGAGCTCTTGTCTGATATTCTACTTCTTTCATAGTGCTTAATTGATTTCCACTTAAGAAAATCAACGAAAAAGTAATTATCGTAAAAACTAAAAAAATTATCAGGATAAACGGAAGAATAATGCCCTTTCTTGCTTTCATAACATCATCTCCTCTATATTTTTTTTTGAGAACTATAATTTTTGAATTTATTGTTATGTATTATATTATATCGCTTTATAATCATAACATATTATATATATTAATGTGGTGTATTATTATATATTTTACATAATAATTCACATGATTTATCTTTTTAACATACTAAAGAATAATCTCATAAAAATAGCAATTTTTGTACAATTCATTTTTTTATTTTTTTATTTTTTCTTTTTATTGAGATACATTGATTGATCTGCAGTGTTTATTAATTCATCAAGAGACTTTGGACTATTAGGAGAGTATTGAGAAAATCCAATACTTAGTGTGATATTCTTTTTAAGAATATTTTTTTCGTTAAGAGAATTCAATTCTTCAAAAATGCGTTTTTTTATAATAGTTTTGTTTTCAAGAGTTGTATTATGGAAAGCAATAATAAATTCATCCCCACCTGTTCTATAAAGAATATCAATATCTCTAATGCATCTGTTCAAAGCATTAACAGTTTCAATAAGTACTTTATCGCCCTCTTGATGTCCATAAGTATCATTGATCTCTTTGAAATCATCAATGTCCAAATATCCTATTAATAAAGGGGTTTTATCTCTCTTGCATAATTTCATCCTTTTTTCCAATAACTCTAATCCATATCTTCTGTTATAGCATTCAGTTAAAGTATCTTTCTTTAACAGCTCATTTATACTTTCTTCAGCTTTTTTCCTCTCCGAAATGTCTCTTATAATACCTATTGCATTCCATTTATTATTTGATTTAAACGAAGAAATTGTGATTTCAACAGGAAATTCCTCTTTGCTCTTTTTAAAAGCAGTTAATTCGATCTTTTTACCAATAACCTTTCCGTTACCGGTTTTTTCAAACATTTTCATCCCGCTCCTGTAATCTTCAATATAATTATTACTGACTATTAGTGAATGCAATTCACTTCCAATCATTTCTTCATAGCTATAATCAAACATTTTTTCAGAGGCTTCATTGGCAAAGGATATTATTCCTTTATCATCAATAACAAATATTGCATCAGGAGCTGCAGAAACTATACTTGAGAATTTCTTTCTGCTAATATTTAAATCATTTTCTGTTTTGACTTTATCAGTTATATTTACTCCAACAGATAACAGTCCTTCAACCTTACCCTTATCATTTATAAAGGGATTATCATACCATTCTATTATCAATTCTTTATTATCCTTTGTTATGATATTATCTATGCTACTTCCAGATTTCTTTTCGTTAATTCTACTGTTAATAATATCAATAGTCTCATTCTTTGATCTCTCAGGAATAAAAATATCACTCCATTTTTTCCCCTTGACATCTTTTAATTTATATCCGGATAAATCTTCAAAGAATTCATTGAAAAGGATTATGTTGATATCCTTATCTAAAAGTAGAATTATTACTTTGGCTGTATCTATGAGAGTATTGACAAAGTTACTCTCTTGGAGCAATCTTTTTTCGACTTCTTTTCTATGTTCTATATCAAGTTGAAGTTCCTTTGTTTTTTCATCAATTTTCTCTTCCAGGATCATATTTTGATTTTTAATTAACCTTTCATTTTCTCTTATTGCGATTAACTCATTTTTTAATGCTTTATCCTTTTCTTCTTTGATATTTTTTATTCTGTTTGCCATTGCGAGGGAAAGGAACAAAATGAGAAATATTCCTGCAATTTTATAAGCGTTTTCAGTATAACTATTTGAATAAATTATCCCTAATCTGGTTAATATAGTTGTTGTTGCTGAAAAACAAAAGAAAATTGAAGAAATCAAAAAATAATTGTTGCCTTTAATTCCTTTAAATAAATAAATAAAAAGATTAATTAAAATGACTGAAAAACCTACTAACCCCCAAATCAATGCATAGACTATCAAGAAAGTAGATAGTGTTAGAACAGAAATTATTATAAATACTATTCCGATAAAAATAAGCACATTATTTATAATATTCATCGACCGATTGAATTTTGCTGTTTCTAAAAAAACATTTGTTAGTTTCAGAAAAAGAACCATTATTAAATATGCAAATATTGTAGGTATTACTGGAAGAATGTATTCATTTCCTTCATGAATAAATCTTGAAAAAAGCCCATCGTATGAAATTTGGAACAGTAGAAAGCTGAATATGAATAGAAGAGAATATATATATTCTTTATTTTTGAGTGAAAATGACAGAAAAATATTGTAAATGAGCATTATGATAATTAATCCATAAAACACTCCAGAAATTAGACTCTCATTAAGGATCTTTTCAATTCCTTTTTTCTCTGAAAGCCATTTCATAGGAAATGTCATAGAACCATCATTTTCAAGTCTTATAAAAATTTCTTTTGAATGCCCAATGGATAAAGGTATTTTAAAGTAGAACTTTTGATGATTTACATCTCTCGTTGACATTGGAAATAATAAACCTGTATTTTTTTCAACCAAGGTCCCATCATCGTTGTAGAAAAACAAATTTATGTTATGCATATTTGCAAACTCAAGTTCTAACCACCAGTTACTATTATTATTTGTTAAATTATTTACTTTGAACTTTACCCAATAAGCTGAATCAGTATATCCAAAATTCGGATTTTTATTTTCATTTTTACTAAATAATATTTCTTCATTTTCCTCGATGATTTCTAAAAATGTTTTTGCGGTGGAAATGTCTTCATAGTAATACAAATAATAATTAAGGGAATACTCTGACCTTCCTTCAATCAATTCTAAAGGACTTTCAATTGTCTTACTCGCAAAATAAATAATTTGAAATAAAAATATAAAAATCAATACAAAAAGTATTTTCTTAATATCAATTACCTCATTTCCTTTAATCATACAATTTTATCACAACGATTAAAGGGATTATAAATCATCATAATTAATTTGGTTGTTTTTATTCAAATTTAATGCTCTTAACCCATTCCTTTGCTCTATTAAGATCATCGGTAGTAGGACAATTTTTATGGAATATCCCTGACTTTCCAAAACTCTGAAAAAAATCAGAACTTATTTTATTGGCCATTGATTTTACTTCCAAATTTAATTTTTCAATAGTTTTTTTATACATTTTGAGGAATCCACCTCTTGTTACAAAAAAACCAACATTAAATTGTTTTCCATTCAATCGCTTAATATAATTCTTCACTGAAATATCAAAATCTCCTCCATATATCCCACTACCAAGAAAAACATTTTCAACTTCAGAAAGATCTATTTCATCAGGATTAAAACTTTTCAGATTATATTCCTGACAGCCTAACTCCTGTGCAAGGGATTTAGCAATTTTTTCAGTGTTACCTGTTTTTGAAAAATAGATAATTACATTTTTCATATTTATCTCCTTTCATTGAATATACTTATTATACTTTTTAAAATATAAATAATTTAGTATTATTCAATCTCTTATTCATAATCAAAATGTTAAAAT
Organism: uncultured Thermotogaceae bacterium; assembly: GCA_964529955.1. GTDB lineage: Bacteria > Thermotogota > Thermotogae > Petrotogales > Kosmotogaceae > JASGMR01. The sequence continues at coordinate 4,180 of CAZGZM010000007.1, read as the reverse complement.
TGATAAAATAAAAAACAATTAAATTTCTCAAATAGAGTGATTTGATGTTATTTTTTAAACAGGAGAATACATGATTAATCAAAAAAGAATATCTGATTTAGGAATAAAAATAGGAGATATGCAAAGAGGAAGATATAACAAAATATCCGATGTCAAGGGAGTTAAAGTTGGACATTGTACAATTGATAATGAAAGAAATAAAACTGGGATTACATTTATCAATCCATGTATAAAAAATATTTTCACCAATAAATTAATTGCCTCGTCTTATGTCATCAATGGATTTGGAAAAACTACCGGATTAATTCAAATAGATGAATTGGGTCAGCTTGAAAGTCCTATTGTATTTACTAACACGTTATCTGTTGGTACTGTTAGTAATTTTCTAGTCAAATACTATATTGATAAATGCAAAAGTGAAAGTATAGAATTACTCAGTTTTAATCCAGTTATAGCAGAATGCAATGACAGTTCAATAAATGACATAAGAAATATTCCCTTTTCTTATGATGATTTTCTCAAAGCTATTGAAGATCAAAGAAAAGATTTTCAAGAGGGAGATGTTGGAACAGGTAAAGGAATGATTTGCCATGGATTAAAGGGAGGAATTGGTTCTTCTTCAAGAATATTTAAAATCAACAAACAAACATATACTTTGGGTGTTTTAGTTCTTACAAATCATGGACTTCTAAAAGACTTATTAATAAAAGGAAAGAGAATTGGAGAAATTATCAATAATAGAATTACTGATCAAAATCATAAAGAAGAAGAAGATAAAGGTTCGATAATTGTTGTTTTCGCAACTGATTTACCTGCATCTTCAAGACAACTTAAGAGGATATCAAAAAGAGCAGTCGTAGGAATAAACAGACTCGGTTCCTTCATAGGAAATGGAAGCGGAGAAATAGTAATAGGATTTTCAACTGGAAATAAACTTTATAAAGAGAGTAATATTCATGATATTAAAATGATTAATGAAAGTATAATGGATATTCCCTTCAGAGCTATTGCAGAATCTACAGAAGAAGCAATTCTTAATTCAATGATAACCTCATCAGATACAATTGGATATAATAAAAAGAAGGTATACTCTTTACAAAATTTTTTAGATTATTTTTTCGATAATTAGGAGGATCATATGTATTCAAAGGATGCTTTATATAAAGATATTACAAAATTACCAATAAAAAGAGAGGGTACTCTCCTTATACATTCATCTATGAAATCTATTGGAGATGTTCAGGGTGGTGCTGATACTATTTTGGATATTTTCATCGAAGTAATGAAAGATGGGTTACTGATTTTCCCAACCCATACTTGGGCAGAATATAACAACAAAGGGGGTATATTTAACTCTCTTAAAGAACCTTCCTGTGTCGGTATTTTAACTAATTTATTTATGAAAAGAAAGGGTGTTATCCGTTCTTTACACCCAACTCATTCAGTTACTGCACTTGGAAAGGAAGCAGAGAATTATATTGAAGGAGAAGAAAGATTTGAAACACCATGTCCGAGAAAAGGATGCTGGGGAAAGCTTTACGACAGAAATGCTCAAATTCTCTTTATTGGATGTGATTTGACTAAAAACACATTTATTCATGGAGTGGAGGAATGGGATAGCATTCCTGACCGATTATCTGAAAAAAAGTATAAAGTAAAAATTATAAAACAAGATGGAGAGGAAATATATTCGGAAATCAGAAGACATTGGAATTCTTCCGGAGATATTTCTTCAAATTATGGAAAACTATTAAAACCTTTTCTTTATAAAAAAATCTGCAAAGAGTATAAAATTGGAGATTCAAAATGCTATTTATGCGAAGCTAAAAGAATGGCGGATCTTACTTCTTTATTTCTAAAAAAGAATAAAGATCTTTTTATTAATAATAATCCTATTCCAGAGGCCTGGTATAAATGAATCTAAAAATATCGAAAGGAACTTATAGTGTATGCAGATTGCAAAAGGAAAGTTCTATCCCAAATTGGGCAATTAATGGAAGTTTTTATTCAATAACAAAAACTGACGAAGAACTATCAATCGTATGTGAATCAAAATTTGTTCCACAAGAGATAAAGAGTGAAGATAACTGGATGATGTTTAAAATCATCGGTCCCCTTGATTTTTCTGAAATAGGTATAATTAATAAAATATCATCTGTTTTTAAAAGAGTCAATAAAAGTTTATTCGTAATTTCTACCTATGATACTGATTATATAATGTGTGAGAAAAATAATATTTCTGAATTAATTGGAGAATTAGAAAAAGAAGGTTATTTAATTACTAATAGAAGTGATAATAATTAAAGAGTGCAAATGGTTTAGAGTATGTCCGATGAAGAGATTTTATGAACAGGGAAAATTAGACAAAAAATGGATAGAAAATTTTTGTTTAGGCAACAATAAAAAATGCATAAGATATAAAATGGAAGCCAGAGGAGAATATCATCCAGACAATATGCTTCCTGATGGAAGTATCGATAATAATTTATTTTATTGAGGGGGAGGAAAAATGTGACTTACACGGAACTTATCAATGAATCTCTGGATCTGTATATTGAAGGAAAATATCATGAAGCACTAAATTTATTAAAGCAGGGAGAAAACCATATTAATATTGGAATCTTTTCTCAAATTGATAGTTTCAAAGCCTGCATAGCATGTAAAGTTGGCTTAACAGAAGAAGGATTAGAAATTTTAAAGGATGCAATTTTTAATAAAGGCTTTTGGTATTCACATGAATTTTTATTAGAAGACGATGATCTTAAATCAATTAGAGATACTGAAGACTTTAAAAAGATTTTAGAAAAATGCGCAAAAAGAGAATTTATAGAAAGAAAAGAAGCAACTTTTATATCAAAGGAAATATTTCCTGAAAACGATGATTTTAAGGGATTTATAGTTGCTCTTCATGGAAATCAGGAGAATGTAGATTTAACTGAAGATTATTGGAAAGATTGTTTGAAGGAAAATTTTGCTCTTTCACTTTTCCAATCTGACGATATAGAATTTTCTAATGCATACAGTTGGAATGACTATTCAAAATCTTCAAAGGAGCTCCAAAAACTTATTAAACTAATAGAAAATAAATATAAAGTTCCTGAAAATCAAATAATACTTGGAGGGTTTTCTGCTGGTGCAGGTGTTGTTCTGGAAGCTATTTTAAACAAAATAGTTGTTCCTGATAAATGTATTCTTGTTTCTCCTTGGATTCCTGATACTAAAAAAGCGAAAAAAAACATAAAAGTATTTAAAGAACATGGTATTGAAGTAAATATAATTATTGGAACGAAAGATGATGATTGTTATGATTGCACAGATGAATTGATAAAGGCACTAAATAAAGAAAGAATTGCTTACAATTTAAAATTAATAGATGGGTTAAAACACGATTATCCTTTAAATTTTAAAGATATATTGAGTAATATCTTAAATTAATCCAGTAAATATTTTTCAATAATGTCCGAAGGCTCGGGTCTACAAAAAAGGTATCCCTGATAATAATCACAATTTACAGATCCTAGATTTTCTCTCTGCTTTACCTGTTCTATACCCTCAGCAATTGTTTTTAAGTTTAGATTTTTTGAAAGAGCAATTATGGATTTTATAATAGCCATACTTTTATTTATTCCAAAATTTTCACATACATTATCGACGAATGCTTTATCAATTTTTATGATATCAGCGGGTAAATCTTTCAAGTAGAGAAATGATGAATAACCAGTACCAAAATCATCGATTGAAATCTTTATTCCTTCTTTCCTAAGTTCCTGAAGTTTTTTTATTGTATCATTAACATCTTCCATAAATGAACTCTCGGTTATTTCTATTCCTAACATTCCTCTTTTAATCTTACTTTCATTTAGCAGTTTTTTAATATCCTGAACAAAATCAAATCTCTTCAATTCTTTCACAGAAACATTCACATAAACAGGAATATTTATACCCTTTTTCTCCCATTTTTTTATTTGACTTATGACCTTTTTAACTACAATTTTTCCAAGTTTATGAATTGCTCCATTTCTTTCAGAATGCTTTATAAACTCCTCTGGTTCTATTTTTCCTAATTCCGGATCGTTCCACCTTGCAAGTGCTTCAAGGGCAATTATATTGTTTTTTTGGAAATCGATTATTGGCTGATAATGTATATCCAAGCCCTTTCCATCTTGAATTAATGCAAATA
>CAZGZM010000006.1:0-23139 GCA_964529955.1 uncultured Thermotogaceae bacterium | reverse complement strand
TTCAAATTCGCCGTATTCTTTATTTCTTTTTTCGATTTTCTCATTTTTTGGAGTGAATAAATAAAAAATTCCACTGTCATCGATATCCCATTTAAAAGAATCAACTCCATCGGGAGAATCCGTCACTTTAATCCCCGGTTGAAGAAAATCAAATTTAATGAAAACTTGATTTTTATTATCCTTTTTATCCTCTTTCTTACTTTCAGAAATATATGCGATGGCTTTGGAATCTCTTGCCCAGGAAGGGGCGAAACTACAAGTAAGTGAATCAGTTATCGGAAACTTTCTATCATTTACTGAATCATAGATCCAGATTCTTTTTATATACTTATTATCCTTCCAGTTTGCACGATTTTCAACATAAGCAACTTTCTTCCCATCTGGACTTATAGTTACTGATTGGTAATCTGGAAAGCTCATAATTTTATCTATAGTTAAATATTTTCCCATTTTCTTTCCCCCTGTTTTCAATTAAATATATTTTATCAAATTGATCCTAATAAAAAAATAATTTATACAGTATTGTTTCTATTTTAAATTTAATAGAATAATTTCTCAACTCACATTTAATTTTAATTACTGTTTATAAGCCTGTTCACAGATTTTTTACTCCAAACACTAGATAAATATTTGAAATAATCTGAACAAATTATATGATTGATAGTACATGATTAAAAAGGGAGAAGGTGATCTTATGGTTACTTCTCATAATCATATGAGGGAAATGCTAATTTTGATTGCAAAGATTTATTCTGTTGTCATTGTTATAATGTTTCTCTTTGTAATACTGGCAGAAATCATTGCTCCTCAAACTGGACCATTGCCTGCTCCATATGAAATTGCTGAATTAATCTTTTTTCCAGGAGGAGTATTAGTAGGGTTATTTATAGCCTGCTGGCACAAAAGAAATATGCTAATAGGTTCTTCAATAGCTCTAGGAAGTTTTATAGCCTTTTTTATTATGGAAATAACATATAAAGGAGGATTTCCTGGAGGACCTTTGTTTTTTATGATAATGATTCCAGTCGGACTATTTTTAACTTGTTATTTTTTTAAAAAAAGAGAGAAAACAAAAGAACAATGAGCGAACTATTAAACTTTTTCCTCTGATAATTCCTAAATATAAACTTCTAAAAATTTTTAGAAGTGAGTATGTCTTCTATATCGTAGTATATTTCCCATAAGGAATAGGAATTATTAGAGAGCATGTTGAATATAATATTTTTCTCTGGAAAATAGGATGATTTGAATGAAACTCCTGGATTATATCCTTCAAGTGAGATTTTATCAATTTTTTGGTTTTCGCTTTCTATCCAAAAAACCATTTCCATAATAGCATTTTTCTTCCTCGTCATAATTTAATAGTTGAATAATGGCTTTAAAAAGATCCTTTGAAATCAACTTTCCATTTGAAAGATTATTCCAAAATTTATACATATCTGATCCCGTTGTGTAAGCGCCGCCATCAGAACCTCCCTTAATGGGAACAGAGAAAATATTCGTTCGGAAAGACCCATCTTTGTTTTTTATGTATGATAAAGCAGTATTTTCCGGTAATTTATCTGAAGAGAAATAATCAGATGATAACATTTTAAATGGTTTAAAGATATTTTCAATAATAAATTCATCGAATTTCTTGCCACTTATTTTCTCAATTATTAGACCTAAGAGTATATAATCCGTATCATTGTATTCAAATTTTTCACCGGGAGAGAATTTCATTTTTTTATTCTTAAATAGTGGCAGGAAGTCTTTTTGGTTCTCTCATTTGATAAACAAGCAGATTCTTCCATAAATCTTTTTAATCAGGGTTAGCGTTTCTTCAAAGTATGAAGTAATTCCTGAAGCGTGTGTTAGTAAATGATTGATGGTTATTTCACTGTTGAAATTTGGGAATTCAAAATCGAGAACATCCATTATTTTAGTTGCTTTATTTATCATTTTTTTTATTAACTGCGCAATTGCAATTGCAGTGAATCCTTTACATCCAGAAGCAATCTGAAACCTTGTATTTTCATTTACTGGAATTTTTTCTGCTAAGTTAGAATAACCAAATACACTACTAATAAGGAGTATATCTTCAGAATAAATTTGAATAATTCCAGAAAATTCTGAATTTGTAACCTTTTTGTCGATATAGGTTTTAATTTCGTTGATTCTCATAATCATTTATTCTCTCCTTAATCTTAATTCTATCATCTTAACTGGTTAGAAATATTTCTTGTTGCTTATAACATAAAAAAGTTTTATAATGATGCGAGTGAAATATATGAAAGGAAAGTGTATGATTAAAGAATTTAAAGAACTAAGTATTAGAAAAGAAACGTTAGATGCGATTTACAAGATGGGGTTCGAAATGCCGACAAAGGTTCAGGCTACCGCAATAGAACCATTTTTAGAGGGAAAGAATGTAATTGTTCAATCACATACAGGGACGGGCAAAACAGCTGCATTCGGAATTCCATTAAATGAACTGGTAACTACAAAACTTGAAGTGCAGGCAATTGTTTTATGTCCTACCAGAGAACTAGCTGTACAGGTAAGTAATGAAATGAAGTTAATTTCAGCAAACAAAAATATCCGAATTACTCCCATTTATGGAGGACAATCTATCGATGTTCAATTTAAAGCCTTAAAACGGGGTACTCAAATTGTAGTTGGAACTCCTGGAAGAGTTATGGATCATATGAGGAGAAAAACACTAAAATTAGATGCTGTAAAATATGTTGTTCTTGATGAAGCTGATAATATGATGGATATGGGATTCATAGATGATATTAAACTCATATTAAGCAGTGTTCCTGACACCGAGAGACAGACAGCCTTATTTTCTGCTACTATGCCAGGAGAAATTGTCAAATTAGCAAAAACATTCATAAATGATCCTGTTATGGTTGATCTTGTTGATAAGAAGAGGACAGTTGCAGCTACTGATCAGTATTATCTCGAAGTTAGTGATATTTATAAGACTGAGGTTTTAGGAAGGCTATTAGAGTATTACAAACCAGAACTTTCGATGGTATTCTGCAATACAAAGAAAAAGGTTGATGAATTATCTCAAGAATTATCTGATAAAGGTTTTGCTGTTGAAGGGCTTCATGGAGATATGTCGCAACATCTAAGAACTAGAGTTATGAATAGTGTAAGAGGCTCAAATGTCAAGGTTCTTGTCGCAACAGATGTAGCAGCCAGAGGAATTGATGTGGAAAATGTTGAAGCTGTTTTCAATTATGATGTCCCAATGGACCAAGAGTACTATGTACATAGAATCGGGAGAACAGGAAGAGCTGGAAAAAGCGGATTAGCTTTTACATTTACTTATGGAAGATCTTATAGAAGATTGGGAGATATTCAGAGATATATTAAAACAAATATCGAGAAGATGGAAATACCCTCTGCAAAAAAAGTCAACAAAAAAAGAATGGATGAATTCTATGAAAAAATTGAAGCAGTTTTAGAAGAAGGAAATCTTAGTGAATTTGTAGATTCAGTGGAAAAGTTAATTAAAAAGGATTATTCTTCAATCGAAATAGCAGCAGCTTTAATAAAGATGAATTTACCTAAACCATTAAAAGAAAAGGAATTTGAAATGGTTACATCTCATAAATCCAAAAATATCAGTTCAGAAGCTGTGAGATTATTTATAAACGTAGGAAAATCTCATGGAATAAAAGTTAGCGATATAGTAGGAGCGATTGTAAACGAATGTGGAATTTCCGGAAAAGATGTGGGTCAGATAACACTTTTAAGCAGATTTTCATATGTCGATGTGGAAAGAAGTCAAGCTGAAAAAGTAATAAGAAAAATGAACGAAAGTAACATCAAAGGGAATTCAATCAATGTAGAAATTGCTAAACCGAGAAAAAACGAACACACGAAAAAAGATTTTCACTCAAAAAATAAATCGTATGATAGAGATAGTTCGAGAAGCAAATCATATGATCGGGATAGTTCGAGAAGCAAGTCATATGATCGGGATAATTCGAGATCAGGTAAAAAAAGAAAGAGAAAAAGATAAGTAATATAATCTTTATCTGGAAGGCCCTTAAAAGAAGGGTCTTTTTTTATATAGTAAGTCTATAGAAAAAAATAAATCATTTAATATATAATGTATACATGTGTGATATTTATCAAAAATTTTTGGGGTGAATTTTATGCAAAAAGATATCAATGCAAAATTCGAAAGATTTGAATTAGCCTTAGATGCCGGAGATAATGGTTTTTGGGACATGGATTTAGATAATGAAAAAATCTATTTTAGCTTAAGAAATTACACGATGTTAGGTTATGATCCAGAAACAGTTCCAGTAGATAAAAACAAGTGGTATGATTTAATGCATCCTGAAGACAGAAAAAATATCCTTCCCAAAATGGAAGAAAAAATAAAAAACGCTCAAACATACGAAGAGGAATTTAGATTAAAATGTAAAGATGGAACTTGGAAATGGATACTTGGAAAGGGAAAGAGTTATGACGTAGATGAAAATGGCATTCCACATAGAGCACTTGGAATAAATATAGATATTCAAAAAAGAAAAATTTCAGAAGAAAAAACAAAACATCTTAATAGAGTTTTAAGCTCTATAAGAAATGTTAATCAGCTTATTACTAAGGAAAAGGATAGAAAAAAGTTAATTCAAAGGGCATGTAATATTCTTACAGAAACGAGAGGTTATTACAATTCGTGGATTGTTCTCTTTGACTCAAACAAGAAATTTTTAATGTCATCCCAATCAGGCTTGGATGAATATTTTATCAAAATGGAAGAGAAATTAATAAATAACAATTATACCGCTTGTACCCAAAGAGCAATAAATGAAAAGGGGTTGGTAGTAACAGAAAATCCCTTTGAGGAATGCAAAGATTGTCCACTTTCAAGTAATTATGAAGGGAGAAGCGGATATACAAGCGCATTAAGTTATGAAAATCAAATATTTGGATTAATTTCTGTCTCTATTCCACACGAATATGCTTGTGATGAGGAAGAACAAAAGCTATTTTTAGAAGTTGCAGGCGACATAGCATATTCCCTGCATAATATTCAGGAAGAAGAAAAAAGAATTGATTCAGAGAAAAAGCTTGCCGAAAGCAATGCACAAAAAAGAGCACTGCTTGACGGTTCTCCCGACATGATAATTCTTGTAGACAATAAGTTGAAAATAAAATGGGCAAATAAGATTGCTTTAGAAATGAATCCTGATGCTGTTGGATTAACTTGCCATAAATCGTATGTTGGGTCAGATGAGCCTTGTAAGAACTGTCCTTCAGCTCGAGTATTAAAATCAGGAGAGCTTGAAAGAGAAATCATATATCATTCAGAAGTTGAAGGTCTTAAAGGAGATAGTTATTGGGAAGATATTGCAGTGCCCGTAAAGGATGAAAATGGAAATGTAGTTGAAGTTATCGAAATTGCAAGAAATATTACCAGCAGGATAAAAATGGAAAAAGAGAGAACAAAATTAATAGAAGCTTTAAATAAGAGAGTAAAAGAACAAAAAAGTATATATAATATTTCAAAACTTTCAATAGAAAACAAAAAGGACATTAATTATTTTTTAGAAGAAGTTGTTAATATAATTCCTTCTGGTTGGCAGTATCCAGAAATAACAAAGGTGAGAATTTATTTTGATGATAAAGTATATCTTTCTCGAAGGTTTGTTGAAAGCGAATGGAAGTTATCTTCTGAAATAATAGTTGATGATAAAGAAAGAGGCTCTATAGAGATTTTTTATGTTGAAGAAAAACCTATTCTAGATGAGGGGCCTTTCTTAAATGAAGAAAAAGCTTTGATCAAAGCTATTTCCAGCATAATTTCTCAATCTATAGAAAGGGTAAATATTCAAAAAGCATTGGAAGAAAGCGAAGATACATTAAAAAGAGTAATAGATACAACACCAAGCTGTATTTTTGCTAAGGATTGGGATGGAAGATATATTTTTGCCAATCAATTCATGGCTGACTTACATGGTGCAACAAAAGCTGACATGATTGGAAAAAGAGATATAGACTTTACTGAAGAAAAAATCACAACAAAGGAAGAAGCAGAAAATTTTTTGAAAGATGATAGAGAAGTTATAAAGAATAAAAAACAAAAATTCATCCTTGAAGAACCATTTACAATGCCTGATGGGAAGTTGAAATGGTTTCAAACTAGAAAAGTACATCTTAAATTAAAAAATAATGATAAGTGTATGCTTGGAGTTGCTGTTGATATTACAGAGATGAAGGAAGCTCAAGAAGAAATTAAATTATTTAAGACAATTTCAGATAAAGCACTTTATGGAAGTGCATTAACAGATTTAAAGGGAAATATAGTTTATATAAATAAATATATGGCGAATATCCATGGGTATAGAATTGAAGAATTAATAGGAAAGCATCTATCTATCTTACATACAGAAGAACAATTAAAAATAATCGAAAAATATATATCCAATTTAGAGGAGATTAATAAATACGCATTCACTGAAATTTGGCATAAAAGAAAGAATGGAAGTGTTTTTCCAATGCTTATGAGCGGAGTAAATATTAATGATTATAAAGGAGACTTTAAATATCTTGCCGTTTCTGGCATAGATATAACTGAAAGAAAAAAAGCTGAAAAGGAACTTAAGGAATCCCGAGATACTCTCGTAGAAACTATGTCAAAAATTATTGATACTAGAGATCCATATACTTCAGGTCACCAGTACAGAGTAGGACAGTTGGCAGAGTCAATTGCTAAAGAAATGGGATTGTCTGAAGAAAATATTGAACAAATAAGAATCGCTTCATTAATTCATGATATAGGAAAAATAAGTATTCCTTCAGAAGTTTTGAATAAACCAACTAAGTTAACGGAAATAGAATGGAATCTAATACAGAGTCATTCTGAACAGGGATATAATATTTTAAAATCTATAAATTTTTCATTTCCAGCTGCAAAAATCGTTCTCGAACACCATGAAAGAAACGATGGTTCAGGTTACCCCAAAGGGTTAAAAGAGGACCAGATTAGCTTGGAGGCCAAGATAATAGCTGTTGCTGATGTAGTGGAAGCAATGACAAATCACAGGCCGTACAGGCCGGCTCTTGGAATTGATAAGGCATTAGTAGAAATTGAAAAGAATAAGGGAAATCTTTATGATCCTGTTGTGGTTGATAAATGTATTGATCTAATAAGGCAAAAGGGATTTAAGTTTGATGAAACAAATATATAAATTGCAGGGATCACGCAAAAATAAGAAAGCGAAGGATTATATATATATTACAAATTACTAAAGTAACAGCTGCAACTGGAAATCCGAGTTTAAAGAAATCCAGGAATGAATTCTTTTCCATTGTTTCTTTATTCACCATCTCAAAGCACATAATATTTGCAAGGTGTCCAGTGAGAGTACCATTTCCTCCTAGATTTGCACCAAGTGCAAGAACTATCCATAAATCGTAAGGAAGAGGATAATGAGCGGAAATGTTGGTGATAATAGGTATGAATATAGTTACAACAGGAATTGCACCTGTTATCATAGCTACTCCGCCACTTAACCATAAAAGCACAGAAGCAAGAACTATAGGTTTATCTGAAAAACTCAGTATAATATTTGAAAGATCATTAGCTATTCCAGATGTTTCCAGTGAATTTGCTAAAGCGAAAAGACCTATAAAGAAGAGGATTGCATTCCAATCTATTTCTTCTGCTATTTCACTGAAATCCATTCCAAGATATAACAGTAGGAAAGCAGCTCCTAATATAGCAAATAATGACATTTCAATATCAATAACATTATGCATTATAAATCCAATAACAACTACAGAAAGAGTTACTAAAGAAATTACCATCAATTTTGGATTCTTTATAAATCCTTCCGACTTCATTTCCTTTGCTTCTCTTTTTCTTTTTGTAAGCGAGGATAGATTTTTTAGTATTCCAAATCTTGACATTATTAAGAGAACAACAAACGATATTGCCAGGGGAATGAATACTAGAGTTGTAAATCTGACAAAGGGAATTTTGGAAGCATTTCCTATGATAATATTAGGCGGGTCACCAACAAGAGTCATACATCCTCCAATATTAGATGCAAAAACCATAACTGTTGTAAATGCAAAGGGATTAAATCCTGAAGCATCTGCTACAAAGAAAATTATTGGCATGAACATTATCATAGTAGTTACATTATCAAGAACCATAGAAAATAAAGCAATTAAACCAGCAAATAACGAAGAAAGCAGTAAGATATTTCCTCCAGACCATTTTAATGTTCTTACAGCCATATATTGAAAAAAACCTGTTGATTTTATTACAGCAACAATAACCATCATTCCAATGAGAAGAAAAATAGCATTGAAGTCTACAAATTCCGAAATGGTTTCTATTCTCATGTTTTCCGATACTTTTAATGCAACAAGAACCATTCCTGCTGTAAATGCTACTAGAACTCTTCTTTTTTTTGAAAAAATAATTAGTGCAAAGGATACAATAAAATAAATTCCTACAAGTATTTTCTCCATATCAACCATAATAATTATAGTACTTATTAAACAAATAAAAAAGTGTTATTTAAAAAAATCAAGTTATAAAAGGAGATTACTATAATTTTTAAGATATAAATGAATTATTTATTTATAAAATGTTCATGTTGAAAAAAATGATATAATTTATTAAGAATTAATCGGGAGAATGATTGTGAAAAAAGCAAGAAGTTTGTTGAATATAATTTTTAGAAAAAACATATTGACATTGTTTATAGTTTTGGCAGTGTTAATTTTCCTGTTTTCCATGGGATTTAAAGTCTATTTTGATTACTATGTTTTATCCCGGGAAAAGGAATCAGCTTATACTTCGGTTAAAAGTTTTATAGAAATGGGTACGAATCTTCTTATAAGCTATAATAAAACCTATCAGGGAATGATTGAAAGCTTTATAGAACCTCTTTCAGAAAAATATAAAGAAAGTGGAATAAGCGGTGTAGAGGAAGAATTGTTAAAAATAGAAATAGATCCATATATGATTGATGAAGTTAATTATTATTTGATTCAAGAAGGAGTAATAACAAAAACAAATTATTTACCTGATTTAGGTTTAGATATAGAAAATGTTGTCCCAAAGTTCTGGAATTTTTTAAATGAAAAATTTGAAGAAAAAGATTTATATATTGCTAATATTTCTTATGAAGTAAATACTAATACCCCAAGATTGTTTGCATACAAAAAAATTGATAATGAGATTATCCTGGAGATAGGTTTAAAACTTAAGAATAAAAATTTCAACATGTTTATTACTAATTTTGAGAATCTCGAGAGTCAATTTCATATAGGTAAAATTGAAATTTATAACTTGATATTTGTTCCATTCGATGAAGGGTATGAAAATCTTACTGAAGCTGATAAAAATTATTTTGATGAATTAGAGGAATCGTATGAGTATATTTTTTCAAGGAGTAATATTGGACAGGAAATACTTTATGTAAAGTGGACACCTGAATTGGAGTCAGGAATTCACGCAACAATAAATATGAAAATCACGATGGATTTTTCCTCCATATCAAAAATGAATCAAGTTTTACTACTCGTTTCTATTTTAATATCAGCAGTTATTGCTATTATTTATAGTTTAATCACTTATTCAAATACCAAAAAACTTGTTGGACAACTTTTAAAAAGAATTGAATTGATAAAAAAAGAGGATTTAGAGGGAATTTCTACAACAGGCATACAGGAGTTCGATAAACTTCAAAATATTTATGAAGAACAATTAATTGAAAAAGAAAAAAGAAATAAAGAACTATATATGCAGAAGGAATTTTTTGAAGACCTATCCAAAAAAGATAGCTTGACTGGTTTATTAAATTGGAATGGAGCTCAGAAAATTATAGAAAATTTCTTTGAGAATAATGATAAATTTTCTGTAATTTATATGGATATAGATGGATTAAAGGAGATAAATGATAACTTTGGACATTCCGCTGGAGATAAAACACTTATAGAATTCTCTAAAATTTTAAAGGGGTTGCTGAGAAAAGATGATTATGCTTGTAGGCTAGGCGGAGATGAATTTATAATTATAACAAAACAAATTTCTCAAAAAACAATAGATTTAATGATAAAGAGAATCAAAAAAGAAATCAACGATAGTTTCAGAGATTCAAATGATATAAGATATGATTTTTCCTGGGGAGTTGAATCAAGTTCAAAGTACAATAATTCCAATTCAATTATAAAAGCTGCTGATAAGAAGATGTATCTTCAAAAAAATAAAAAGAAAGGTAAAGATAATAATTAAAAAAGAATTCCATTGAAAAATCAATGGAATCCTAAAAATATTACAGTGGAGGAAAAAGATATTAGTAAATATCAGTTTCTGGTATTTATTATATAATAACATATATAAAAAGTCAAGATATTCATTATGAAAACTCCTTACAAAAATTAGCTTTATTATGGAAATGACTTATTTATATTAGAGAATAGGCTAAATTATTTGTGTACGTGTTGTTATAACGAAATAAATAAACTAAAATAATAAATAATGAATACAAAACAATTTTATCCTTTAGATTAGGAAAAAATAGAATTAACTCATTGTTAGCAATCTCGTTTAGTTATTGGATTTTCTCGGGCGCTTCTTTAATAATTTTAGTAATGATATTAAATGTTTTCTATTTCTTCTATTCTATTTCTACCCTTTGATTTAGCTCTATAAAGCGCAATATCAGCTAGGTTAATCATGTTATGGGGAGTATTATTTTCGTCAGGGATAGAAGTATTAATTCCAATACTGATTGTTATTCTATCAGAAATACCAGATGATTCATTAGGCAAGTTAATATCGTATAAATCATTTATAATTCTTTCAGCAATAAATTTAGCACCTTCTATTTTAGTATCAGGTAAAAGGACAACGAATTCTTCTCCTCCAAATCTTGCAGCAATGTCTCCTGGTCTTTTAACAGATTTGTATATTACATTAGCAACGGTTTTTAAAACGGAGTCCCCCTCTAAATGACCATAGGTATCGTTATAATCTTTAAATTTATCTATATCTATCATTAAAAGAGAAATTGGTTTTCCTTCTCTTTTCATTCTTTTCCATTCTTCTTGAACTTTTCTGTCAAAGTTTCTTCTATTAGGAATTCTCGTTAAACCATCGAGGTTTACTAATTCTAAAAGATTCTTATTGGCTATTTCAAGTTGTTTTTTTGCATTTACTACTTCAGTAATATCTTCCATTGTTCCCAGGAGAACTTTTTTATTTCCTGAATAAAAAAAGAAATAGGAAAAATTATATCGAATGTTGATATTAGTCTTAGATTTAAATGTTTCTATTGCATCTTCATATTGATATCTGTTATCTTCACATTTATCTAATTTTTCTTTTAAATGTTTAATGTTTGAATTTTTTCCAAGAATATTCCAATGAGATAAATTTTTATTAATTAAATCTGTCTTAGATATTTCTAATAAATTAATCAGGTGTTTATTCATATCAAGAATTTCGCCATTATAATCAGCAACTATTATCCCGATTGATGCATTATGAAAAATTTTTGAGAACCTTTCTTCGCTGTTTAATAATGCTTTTTGTATTTTATACTCTTCGCTTATATCTCTTATGCTTACAATTACAAATTCTTTTGAATCGTATTTCAATACTGAAAATTTCAGATCGCCATATATGAATCCTTTCTTACTGTGTATTTTCATTTTTCTTGAAGTACTTTTTCCACAATTCAAATCGCGCTTTATGCTTTCTATCTGTTCAATTGTGAAAGGGACCAGTTCATAAGGATCTTTTTTGATTAGCTCATCAAATTCATATCCAAGATTTTCCATGGCTGAATTATTAAACCCTGAAATTTTAAAAGGAATACTTTCATTATTTATTTCAAGAAGGACAACCATATCACTGATGGTATTGAAAATAAGTTCGTGTTGTATTTTGTACTTCTCTTGTTCCTTTCTTTTCCTGTAATTTGTTATTTCTCTTTGTACAATATAAGGGATTTTATCAAGATTTTCCTTTGATAAATAATCTTTAGCACCCCTTCGCATTATTTCAATGGCTTCATCATGTTTTATAACTCCTGATAAAACAACAAAGGGAATATCTAAACCGCTTTCACGTAACAATTCAAAAGCCATTGCAGCGTTGAATCCTGGCATAAAGTGATCTGAAATAATCATATCCCAATTTTCCTTTTTCAAGGCCCTTTTTAAGTCATCAGCATTGTCAACTACTTGATAATCAGGAAATATTTCATTTCTTTTTAAGGTTAAAAGGATAAGTTCTACATCATTTATACTGTCTTCTACAAAAAGTATATTTACTTTCATCTTAATTTCTCTCCAAAATGGTAAAGCATTGGTTGACTTACGATTATATTATACTTTTTTTTAAACATTTCTACATTTAAATAGTAGTCATTTTGCTATAACTTATATTTTATATGAAATCTCATTTATTTTAAATCCTATATAAAGATTATGTTTTCGTATTTTTTTTAAGAGAATCTATTAATAATGGGATTAATAATAATAATTATTTGCTATATTATGTTATGTTTGTAAATTTGGTTAATGTGATGTGAATAGAATTTTTAAATTATATTATTTGAATATCTTCTATAAGCATTTTCGTTCTTAACTTACCCGGGGTTTACTGTTTTTCTACCGATAGAGCTATTTATTATAGATAATATACTATATAATCAAAAAACATTTGCTTTGTGATTCTTCTTTAAAGGATATTAGAGTTAAGTGGCCATTTTTCCAAAATAAAATAATAATCAAGAAAAAATCAAATAAGTTCGATATTCTTAATATATTAAATATAGAAAAATATATTATAGCAAATAAGTTAATATAAAGTTCCATTTTTCTTGATATAAAACTTACTTTTTGTTATAATGATATTGAAAGCAAAATATAAAGGGCTTTGTAAATAGTGGGGTTAAACTCATTTCTCTTTTTTAGAAAAATAATAAAAGAGCAGTTTTTTTTGTGCCTTTTTTTGTGAAAAATTGATTATTCACTGGAGGGTTGTATGGAATTTTTCAAGTATATAGGAAAGAACGGAGACAAAATAATAGAAGAGCTATTGAGACACCTGGAAATAATAGCAATTGCAGTTCCAATTGCTATAGCTATAGCTGTTCCACTTGGAATACTAGTTTCAAGAAAACCAAAAACTGCAGAAGTAGTACTTAAGATTGCTAGTATTTTAATGACAATTCCTTCATTAGCTTTATTTGGAATAATGGTAGCTTTGTTAGCTCCATTGAAAGCAGGTATTGGTATAGTACCAGCGGTTATAGCGATTATCGTGTATTCTATGCTTCCTATGATTAGAAATACTCTTGTAGCGATAAAAGAAGTAGACCCATATACAATTGAAGCTGCAAGAGGAATGGGGATGACAAGTAGGCAGATATTGTTTAAAATTCGATTGCCTCTCGGAGTACCAATTATCATGGCAGGTATTAGAAACGCAGTGGTTATGGGTATAAGTGTAACAACAATCTCATATCTTATAGGTGCTGGAGGATTAGGTTATTTCATTTTTGCTGGATTGAGTAGATCCAGATTAGAAATGATTTTATTAGGAGCTATATTGGTTGGAGCATTAGGAATTACGGCTAATTTCTCTTTGCTGAAACTGGAAGACGTATTAACTCCTAAGGGTGTAAAAATAAACAGAGCTAAAAATTAAGGAGAGGTTATATGAAAATACAATTGAAAAATCTTACAAAGGATTACGGAAGCATAATAGCTGTTGATGACTTAAATATAGAATTCGATGAAAAGAAGATTACTATTCTAATCGGGCCTTCAGGATGCGGAAAAACAACTACTTTAAAAATGATAAACAGACTGATTGAGAGAACCGATGGGGATATTGTATTTGATGGAAAGTCCATTGATGACATGAACAGAATAAACTTGAGAAGACATATAGGATACGCTATTCAAGAAATAGGATTGTTTATGCATATGAGTATTTTTGATAACATTGCGGTGGTTCCCAGACTTTTAAAATGGCCTGAAAAGAAGGTTAAGGATAGGGTAGCAGAATTAATGGATTTGGTTAATCTTGATCCAGACGAATATATGTATAAGTATCCTGCACAATTATCAGGTGGACAAAAACAGAGAATAGGTGTTGCACGAAGTCTTGCTGCTAATCCTGATGTAGTTTTAATGGATGAACCTTTTGGAGCAATCGATCCAATCAATAGAGAAAAACTACAGGATGCTTTTTTAGAAATACAAGAACAGATCAAGAAAACAATAATATTTGTTACCCATGATATTAGAGAGGCAATTAAACTGGGAGATAAAATTGCGATTTTTAATGAGGGAAAATTAGTTCAATATGATGATGTATTGGAAGTTATTAATAATCCTGCTGACGAATTTGTTGAAAACCTTTTAGGTTCTGATAGAGCCCTTAAAGGATTGGAAACAATGAGAGTCAAAGAACATTACGATAAAGACTTTTATTCAATTAATACTTCAGAAATAAATACAACTGGTGAAGCATTAAAATTCTTAAATGAAAACGAAAAAAAATTCTGCTACGTCGTTAATTCAAAAAATAAGTTAATAGGTTATGTTGGAAAAAGAGAATTAGAGAAGAGAAAACCTGAAATAGAATTAAAAAAAGAAATTAGAAATATCGAATCATTACAACCATATTCAAATCTTATGGAGGCAATTTCAACAATGGTTGTTGCTGGTCTCAATACGTGCCCAGTTGTGAATGTTAAAGATCAACTACTCGGAGTAGTGAGATTCAAAGAGATCTTTAAAATAGCCGCTTCTTTTCAAAGTGAGGATTGATATTAATGCAAGTACTAGAATACATGGGTGAAAACTGGTCGTATATATTAGAAAAATTATGGCAACACTTTTATATTTTTCTTATTTCCTGGACTGCTGCAATTATCGTGGGAGTATTATTGGGAATTTTTGTTACAAGACCTGGATATGAAAAAGCAGGAAAAGTTGTTCTTACTATAACGGGAGCAGCGCAAGCTATTCCGAGTATAGCTGTGATTGCTTTGATTTTTATATTCTTGGGAATTGGAGCTTTACCAGCGATAGTAGCGCTTTTTATTTATAGTTTGGTTCCTATAGTTTTTAATTCAGCATCTGGTTTGCTAAATGTAGATCCAGCTGTTAAGGAGTCTGCAAGGGGAATGGGAATGAGTAATTTTCAAATCTTAAGAAAGGTTGAATTACCACTTATAATACCTACAATGTTTTCAGGGATAAGAACAGCAGCAGTAATAAATATCGGTACAGCAACTATAGCCGCAACAATAGGTGCAGGAGGATTAGGAGAAATAATTTTGTTAGGATTGAGAATGATGAGTTATCCAAAAATTCTTGCAGGAGCAATTCCAGTAACGTTATTAGCAATAGCAGTTGATATTACTTTAGCAAGAATTCAAAAAAGGATTATTTCTCCAGGATTAACAATTCTACAAGAAGAAAGATCATTTTAAGTTACAAAAAAATAATTAGGAGGAAATTTTATGAAAAAATTAATTGTTTTATTAGTAGTTTTACTTGTTTTTGCTAGTTTTGTTTTGGCAAAATCATTGGAAATTGGTGCGAAAAATTATACAGAGCAGTATATTTTAGGAAGTTTAGTTTCCCAGTTATTGGAAGCAAACGGTTTTGATGTAGATGAAAACTTCGGCATGAGTACGTTTGCGGTAAGAAGCGGACTGGAAACAGGACAGATAGACATGTATCCTGATTATACAGGTACTGCCTGGACAACTTATTTAGGACACGAAGAAGTTATAAGTGATCCTGATGAATTATACGAACTTGTAAAAGCAGAAGATTATGAAAGAAACAATGTAATATGGTTGGACAGAATTAATTTTAATAACACTTATGCTATCGCTGTAAGGGACGAATTTGCTGCTGAACATGGATTAAAAACTTTATCAGACTTAGCAGAATATCTAAACAATACAGATGAAAGACATATCATGGGAATTGACTTCGAATTTTATGAAAGACCTGATGGTTTTTTTGCTATGGCAGAAAAATACGGAATGGAAGTAAGTAAAAATGATGTAAAAACTATGGAAGTTGGAATGACATATGAAGCTATTGATAGAAAAAGCATCGATGTTGCTATGGTATTTTCTACCGATGGGAAATTATCCAGATTTAACCTTGTAGTTTTAGAAGATAATTTAAATTTCTTCCCTATCTATAATCCATGTGTATTAGTAAGAGAAGAAATATTAGATGAATATCCTGAAATAGCTGAGATATTGGCACCTTTGGGAAAATACTTCAATGTAGATATCATGATAAGACTTAATTATTTAGTTGATGCTGCTGGCTATGAGCCAGATGAAGTGGCTGAAGCATTTCTTAATGGATTAGGTTTATTAGACGAATAATAATTGATTTTATAAAAGAAAGGCCCGCTTTTGGCGGGTCTTTTAATTATCTAAGCTCATAACAATATTATTGCTTTGCTGTTTAATCAATTTTCAATCCCATATACAATAAATCAAAGTAATTATTATCTATCTTAAAATATCTTGTATTTGTTCCTTCCACTTCAAATCCAAATTTTTTATAAAGGTATACAGCTGATATGTTGTCTTTTCTGACCATTAAATTTATCTTTTTAATTATATCTGTTTTCTTTGCCCAATCAATAAGATAGCACAGCATTTCCTTACCGATTCCCAGATTCCATAATTCCTTTTTTACTGAAATGCCAAATTCCCCAACATGTCGTATCCTTTTTCTTTGAGAAGCATTGAAATTTAATAGAGAAACGATTTTTCCATCAATCTTTCCTGAAATCATAAGACAGTTTTTTGATTGAGAAACTTTTTCAATGAATTTTTTTTCATCTTCAATATTTTTGTCGAATTCACCTGGACAAATTGTTAAATTTTCGCTTTCAAGTGATATTCCATTTATAAAATTAATGATTTCCTCAGCTTCTTCAGGGATAACTTTATTTATAGTGAGTGGCATCCCATTTTTTAAAATGATGTTTTTCATAATAACTCCCAATTAATTCAAAAAATAATATAGAAAAAATTCTTTGAAGAGATAAGCGAACTGAATAATGCTCTCTGATTTATCTGTTATTTAAAACTCTTACTATAAATTTTTCCTCGTTGTAGATAACTTCCTTTATTTTGTTTTCTTCCTTTAATTTTTCGATAATACTTAATGATTCATTTTCCTTATTTATCAAAGTAATTACTGAATCTATTCGCATTGGATGAACAGCTGTTATCTTTAAAATATCATCTGATAGATCGCCAGTAGAAGCAAATTCATTTCCTTCAAAACCTATATTTAATTGAACATCATGAAGTTTCTCACTCAAAATATTGTATGCTATGTTTATGGTTGTTTCATCAGGTTTTATAGCATTTTTTTCAACCGGTGGTCTTGTTGGAATGCTTAAGTATATTTTATGATAATTCACTTTTTCAAGAAAACTCCTTAATTTTATGAAATGACTTGGACTGTCATTAAATCCTTTAATGAGCATTATTTCAATATTTAAATCGCCTCTGAATAAATTTGAAAAGTCTGTTATTCCATTAAGAATCTTTTTTAAATCTAAACTGCCATGTGGTCTGTCGATTTTTTTCCAATTTTTTTCATCTACACTATCACATTTGAGTGAAACCCAATCAAAATCAAGTAAGTCTTTCTGAACATCTTTCATCCATATTAATGAAGAATTAGAAATTATTGCTGTTTTTATTCCAAATTTATCAATCATTTTTAACGTTTTCTTTAAATTAATATCTAAGGTAGGTTCACCATCTGATACGAATGTTAAGTAATCAATTTTTTTACTCTTATCCTTTGATTCTTTAATGCTTGTTATTACATCTTTATATATTTCCTCAGGAGAGTAGAATGATTGTCTTTCAACAGCATACTTTAATGTTCTACCTACCTGACAGTATATACATGAATAGGAACAATATTTTGGAATAATATTATTTATTCCAAGACTTTTCCCCAAACGTCTTGATGGAACGGGACCGAATGTGAGCATTATTTACTCCTTAGTTTTATTTAACTCATCCAAATACTCTTTTGCTTCTGGAATGGGTTTTAAAAATTTTTTTAGCATTCTGCAGGGATATTTTTTGCATTCAGCACAACTGTTTTGAACTCTTTTTTCAGCACAAATTCTAATTTTACATTTTTTTGAATATGAACATAATTCGTCATATTTATCTCTACATCCTTTACAATACATATCCTCTGGATTCGTTATAAGGCCTGTTTCCTTTGATCGTTTTTCCGCTATTTTTATTTTCATTTCCATGTTATTTTTTAACGTAGCTTTGTAAACATCGCATTCCTCACAATTTATTCCACAGTATCCTCTTAAAGTGACAGTAACACCTCCTAATAATTGATCATATATCTAATAATAAAATAAATTTATCAAAATTCAAAATATAAAAATGTTTATATATAATTAATTATATGATATTCTTAAATATAGTTATCAGATGAGGTAAGTTATGAAGGATATTTTAATCAAAATACTTGAAAAGAAAATTACAAAGCTTGGCATTGATTACAATAAATTTTTAGCATTAATAAAGGAAAAGCCAGCAGAAATTGATGTAGAGAAAGACATATATAATTGTGTTGATAAAGTTATCTGGAGCGGTGTCTCAGGAATTGTTTATCGTTTAAATAAAAAAGAGCATCTATACGCTTTAAAAGTATTAAACCCTTTTAAAAGTAGTAAAGGAATAAAAAAAGCTTTTTTAAACGAAATTAAAATAAGAAAGAATTTAAAGAATTACAAAATTCCAGGTATTGTAAAAACGTATGCCTATTCAAAGGATTTATATTTTATTATTTCTCAATGGATTGAAGGAGAAACAGTAAAATGGAATACACCATATAATGGAGGCTTGACTCCTAAAAGAATATACAATATTCTAGAAACACTCTATAAATTTGAACTTTCCGGTTTTTTTGACTGGGATATAAATATAAGCAATATTATTTTTAAGGATGAAAATCCATGGTTATTTGATTTTGGATACACCCAGAGATTCTATCCATCAAAGAAATTTAATCCTTCCAAGAAAAACTTAAAGCTCTTCTCGATGTTTCAGTTATTTAGAGATAAATTTTTAATTCATTATACTACAAGGCTAGAAAGAATGGACAGAGAACAGCTTGGAAGAGCCCTTTACGTTTATTTTTGTAATATAATCCCTGAATTTTACTATAAAAAGATTAAAAATCTGGAAAGAATAAAAGCAAAAAAAGACATTATAAATTATGCAATAACACAGCAAAAATACTACGAAAATTACAGTGCATTGTATTTTGATAAATATTATATCGTGGATAAATACCGTTCCTTTAAAGTAAATATAGATGCAAATTTAGAGAGAAAATTTTACACCGAGATGTTCATTGTACGTTGTGAGTATATGATAAATATAATAAAGAATAACTATACTTTGTTAAAGGAATCCGATTTTCTTCTTTTTGATGATAAAAATGATTCAAAACCAGAATTAATAAAAAAATACTCTTATTATATAGAAGCAGCTAAACCTTATATAAAGAGTAATAGAAATTATAAATATTAATTTACTTACTTACTTGAAAAATAATCAATCCAACTACAAGGAGAACAATTCCTAACCCCTTCATAGGTGATATCTGAATAACTTTTTCACCAAAGAAACCAAATGTTTGAAAAATAAGAGCAAATATAACTTGAGTTACTAGCATAATTGTAATTCCATAACTGGCACCAATTCCCGAAACGCTTTTTGAAACACTGAAAACAATCAGCACTCCAATTAAACCGCCTGTAAGATAAATCGGATTTACTTCTTTGAAAACTTCAAAATTTATTTTTCCAAAAAACAAAGCGAGAATTATAGCAAGAACGAAACCTGAACCATGTACAAATGCATTAGCTTCCCAGAATCCTATTTTTTCACTTAGCCTTGCGCTGAAAATACTTTGTAAAGAAATTGCTATACCAGCAATCAATGAATAAAAAACAGCAGTAATCATTAATACTCCTTATTCGTATAAAAACCCAGATAGATTTTTTAATCTTTTGTAATCTAAAATTACTATTTTTTTATTTTTAAAGGATATAATTTTTTCATCTTTGAACTCTTTAATCACTCTTGACATCTGTCTATAACTGCAACCAAGTATCTCAGAAATCTCTGATATTTTTGAGCTTCTTATTTCTTTAACCCTTTTATTAATTAATTCATCTGTAGAAATTGAGACTAAATAACTTGCCAATCTTATTTTAAGTGGATATGATAAATTTAAAGCTAAAGAATTAGAGGTAGTATACAATTTATAGGATAAATTTTTGACTAAAAATCTTAAAAAAATTGAATTATCATAACACTTTTCCTTAATTATTTTTTGAGGAAAAGCTAATAGATAAGCTGAATTTACTGGAGAAACTTCTGTCTTAACCTTAAAATTTTTAAATATTTCTATATCTCAAATTATTGAAAGGGGATTAGAAAATCTCAATAGCAATCTCCTTCCATTAGAAAGATTGAATAAAATCTTTAATTTACCTTTGACTAGAAAATAAATGTATTCAATTTTTTCTCCAGGATTATAAATCAGTTCGTTTTGAATAAATCTGAAAAGATTGACCTCTTTTAATATTTCTTTATCAAATATTTTATCAATATCGAATTTTTTAATGTAATTATTGATTAATTCTTTATCATTTACTCTTTCCATATAAACCTCCAATAAAGTATATTACTAAAATATCTTTTATAATAGGACATGTGGCACAGTTATATTATAATCCGTTTCTTAGGAATTTTTGTTTTGATTAATTATAAATTATTTTTTAATATATAATATTTTAGAATAAAATAATCTATTAATTATAACTCTAATACTAAACAATATATAAATAATTATTCACATAATATCTCTTGGGAATAATTATTTAAGAATATATAATAGAATATATCAAATCTGGAGGTGTTTTGTGAAAAAGATAAGTTTTGTTCTTTTAATAATGCTTTTAAGTGCATTTGTTTTCGGAAATATTATTGAAAAAAGAGTAGATATTGATGGAGGAGATTATTTGATTCCTGGTGTCTTTGCAATGCCAGAGAATTTTGATGGAAAAGTTCCTGCTATATTAATGATCCATGGATTTGCAAGTCAAAAGGATGAAGTAGGAAATATGTACAAAAATTTAGCTGCAGAATTAGCTGAATTGGGTTATGCAACACTTAGAATAGATTTTCCTGGTTCAGGTGATCATAAAGAAACCTTTATAAAGACATCATTAACAGGGCAGGTTGAGGATTCTAGAGTAGCGTATAACTGGTTATTGAAACAACCTGAAGTAGATACTGAAAGAACAGGAATTATTGGTTTTAGCTTTGGTGGAGTAGTAGCAAGTTGTTTAGCGGGTTCTGAATCAAACATCAAAGCAATGGCTTTATGGTCAACACCAGGAGATCCTTCAAAATCATTATTAGATATAAGAGACGCATCATATCCTGCTGCTGTAGAAGAAGGTCATGTAATGGTAGATTTAGGTTGGACAATGATTGATATGAGTAAAGAATTTTTTCAGAGTCAATTTGTTGTATTTCCAATGGATAGTATAAGATATTATGAATGTCCGCTGCTTATTATTGCTGGTGAAGTTGATGAAAATATGCCTGCTGATGCCCATAAATATGCTAAAAATGCATCAAGTATGGATATTACATTGAGAATTATACCTGGAGCAGATCACATTTATCATGTTTTAACTGAAGATCAGACAGATGCGAATTTCGTTATAGATTTAACCGCTAATTGGTTTGCAGATAAACTGTAAAAAGCAATATTAAAAAATTAACTGATATATAAATTGAAGGGATTGAAAAGTAATTTTATTCAGTCCCTTTTTTTCAAAAGTTTAGTTAGCAAATTTATTTGATATTGGAGGTAATTGGATATATTTTATTGATCAAATTTTTTTAAATTATAAAACTCTTTTTTTCATTATTACGTAAAAGGAATCTTCATTTTCCATTTCGGTATAATTTTCAATTTTGATAAAACTAAAATATTTTTCAGCGATTTTCAAGATTTTCTCTGGTGTGTAATAATAAAATTTCATGTCAAAAAAAGTTTCTACCCTTTGGCCGTACCAGAATGAATGAAAAATTATTCCTTCATTTCTAAGCAATTCATATTGTCTTAAAAATGACAACCTCAATTCATCCTCGCTAAGATGAATAAGAACTTTATTTGAATATATTACATCAAATATTCTTTCCGTATCAAGAGTTACTGCATCAAGATTTAACAGATCACTATTTTTGTTGTTCAGTTTAAATAAATCCAGAAAAACCTGAGAATTATCAGAACCGGTTGCTTTAAAATATTTATTTAAAATTTTTAAATCTCTTCCGGGACCCATTCCCAATTCTAAAACGATTGATTCTGGTTTTAAATGTTTTCTTAAATTATCTATTAAAAAAGCACCGGAATAATCCTCAGACATCTTTATATATTCTTTTGCGCTTTCATTGCCAGTATAAAAATTCATAAAATCAACTCCTCGTGTATAATATCATTTATATTCTACAATATTTATCGGGAAAAACAAATATATAGATAGAGAATACCTTTTTTGTATCTGGAGTTACAGATATTATCATAAATATTGGTTATCATCTGATTAAAGGGTGTAATTAATGGAGAAGAGAAGATAGGAGATGAGAAGATGGAAAAATTAAATTTTGATGGTGGAAAATTAGTTTTGAATAAACCAGGTTGGAAGGGAAGAATAATATATGATAAAGAAACAGCACAGGCAGTTATTATTGAATTAATAACCGGAGCAATTTTGCCACTCCATAAAACGCCTGTAGATGTATTTTTTATTGTACTTGAAGGTAAAGGAATATTTACTGTAGGTAATGAAGAAACCGAATTAAAAGAAGATCAGATTCTTCAAAGTCCCATGGATATCCCCCATGGAATAGAAAATAAATCAGAAAAATCACTAAAAGTTTTGGTTGTTAAAGCACCAAAGCCAAGTTATAAATAATAATATATTATATTTTAGGAAGGAACTTTTTCCTTCCTTTTTCTTTTTTC